>JAPPPA010000270.1 GCA_028817755.1 Gammaproteobacteria bacterium
ACGAGAGGACCGGGGTGGACGAACCTCTGGTGTACCAGTTGTTCCGCCAGGAGCATCGCTGGGTAGCTACGTTCGGACGGGATAACCGCTGAAAGCATCTAAGCGGGAAGCCTCCCTCAAGATAAGATATCACTAGAGCCTTGAGCTCTCTGTAGGGCCCTTGAAGACTACAAGGTTGATAGGCTAGGTGTGGAAGCGCAGTAATGTGTGAAGCTAACTAGTACTAATTGCCCGTGAGGCTTGATCATATAACACTCAAATTGTTTGACTCCGGTCATGCAAAATCATTGTGTTGACACTGTCAACGCTATCAATCTTCCAAATTGCTTAAGACGCTGTCTTAAGAAACCAGTTTTCTTGGCGACAATAGCGAGTTGGTCCCACCTGATCCCATCCCGAACTCAGAAGTGAAACGACTTAGCGCCGATGGTAGTGTGGGGCTTCCCCATGTGAGAGTAGGTCATCGCCAAGTTCTATTAAGAAACCCCGCGTACGAAAGTGCGCGGGGTTTCGTCATTTCTGCCTACTAGTTTTTCCTGCTCATCTCGCCTTACCTTAATCGGTAGCCTGTCTTCTTGTTTTAAGTGCTAGCCGCTGGCCACTTGTGCTGCTATTTATTCTGATAGTGGGCCTCGCTAGTCCAATTTCGTCGTTGTTTTCTATAGTGCGTCCTTAGTTGTTTAAAACTATCTCCCTTGGTGCTGGCTGTTAGGTTTGCCTCGCCATTTCGACAGGAAGGAGGAGCGCTTTAGAGCTGTTAAAGATTCGCCTCAGCAGCGAGCTGGAGTCCTGACTAAGGAAGGGTGGCTTAGTGTAATGGGCTATTAGTGCCCCGTAGCGGGACTGTCTTGTCCGAACGTTGCGGGCGAATTAAGCCTAAAGGTTCTTTAGGTCTTAATATGGACTAGAAGAGGGTTGCGGACTTGGAATGCTATTTGGTTATTTGCGCCAGAAAGCAGGCGTAAATAGTACGAGCAAGGTAAAGATTTCTAAGCGGCCTAATAACATGGCCAGAATTAAGGACCACTTCGCAGGATCTGAAACAGTTGCCATATTGTTGGCTACTTCGCCTAATCCAGGTCCTAGGTTGTTTAAGCAGGCTGCAACAGCCGCAAACGCGCTGAGTGGCTCTAAGCCTGTCATTAGTACTAGCACTAACAGCAAAGCGAAGATGCCAACATAGGCTGCAAAGAAGCCCCAAACCGCGTCAATAACACGTGCATCTACAACGCGATGGCGCATTTTTACTGGAATAACGGCATTGGGGTGCACAAGGCGTTTTAATTCCCGCACGCCTTGGCGCAATAACAGAATCACCCGAACCACTTTAATACCGCCAGCGGTTGAGCCAGCACAACCACCAATAAAGCTGGCCATAAGTAGCAGTACAGGTAATGCAGTTGGCCAGTTGCTGTGGTCGGCGGTGGTAAAGCCGGTGGTGGTAGCAAAGGACACGACCTGAAAAATCGCTTCTACCAAGGCATCGTCTGGATCGCTGTAATGACTTGCGGCTACCAGCCCGATAAAGCAGATAGAAATACCGAACAATAAAAGCGCTAAATAGCCTTTTAACTCGGTGTCTTGCCAATAGTGCGTTACACGGCGGCCGCTAAATGCGACGAAATGCAGCGCGAAGTTAACCCCTGCAATCACCATAAATACCGACGCTATCAGGTTGATGGCAGAGCTATCAAACCAGCCCATGCTGGCATCATGTGTGGAAAAACCACCAATCGCGATGGTGCTAAAAGCATGGCAAATCGCGTCGAATACACTCATGCCGGCCGCCCAGTACGCTAGTGCACAGCTGGCGGTCAGCCCTGAATAAACGTACCAAAGTGCTTTGGCTGTTTCAGAAATTCTTGGTGCTAATTTACTGTCTTTAATCGGCCCCGGCGTTTCGGCGCGATACAGCTGCATGCCGCCGACGCCCAGCATAGGCAGGATGGCCACGGCTAATACAATGATCCCTAAGCCCCCGAGCCATTGGAGTTGTTGGCGGTAATACAGAATCGACTTTGGTAACTCGTCCAGCCCCGTGATGACGGTCGCTCCAGTGGTGGTTAAACCACTAAAGGATTCAAATAGAGCGTCGGTAATGCTGAGACTGGGTTCTGTTGAAATGAAGAGTGGTAAGGCCCCGAAAGTCCCCAGAATGGTCCAGAACGCGACAACGATGACAAACCCATCACGTAAGCGTAAGTCTGAGCGATCTTGCCGAACCGGTGCCCATGTCACAAACCCGGTAATGAGAGTGATCAAGAATCCATATAAAAACGGACTGGCTTGGCCTTCTTGGAAAACTCCCCAAACCGCTAGAGGTGGCAGCATGGTGCTGCTGAATAGCATCAGTAGTAAGCCGCTGACCCGTTGTACTACTTTTGGATTCATTTGGCTTAGCGGTTGCGGTTAGATATAAGTTGGCGCGACTTCAAATAGCCGCTCAACTTCACCGGTCTTGGTCTTATCCGTGAGGAAAACAACAACGTGGTCTTCCGGCTGAATCACGGTGTCGTGGTGCGCCATCATTACCTGTTCGCCGCGCACAATAGCGCTTATTGTCGCGCCTTTGGGCAGAGGTACGTCTTCCACTGCACGGCCCACTACTTTTGATGTTTCCATCGTGCCGTGGGCTACGGCTTCAATTGCCTCTGCCGCTCCCTGGCGCAGGGTGTGCACGGCTGCAACATCACCGCGACGAACATGTGAAAGTAACGCGCCAATGGTGGTTTGTTGTGGTGAAACGGCGATATCAATAACCGACTCGCCTTGGACCAAATCCACGTAGGCGGGCCGGTTAATCAACGCCATTACGCGCTTAGCGCCTAAGCGTTTAGCGAGCATGGCAGACAGAATATTAGCTTCGTCATCGTTAGTGACTGCGCAGAACACATCAACATGTTGGATGTTCTCTTCCAACAGCAATTCTTCGTTGGCGGCATCACCGTGTAACACGAGCGTACGATCCAGCAGGTCATTCAAATAATGAATCCGAGGTCTGCGCTGCTCTAAGAGTTTGACGTGGTTGCTACGCTCTAATGCCTTGGCTAAACGAAGCCCGATGTTGCCGCCGCCGGCAATCATGATATGTCGCGCAGGTTTGTCTACACGACGCACTTCCGCCATTACTTTGCGAATATCTTTGCGCGCAGCGAGGAAGAAAATTTCGTCATCGGCTTCGATGACGGTATTTCCCTCAGGAATCAGGCCACGGCCACGGCGATAAATGGCGGCAATACGCGAGTCAATATTCGGCATGTGTTTGCGAATATCGCGTAATTCATGGCCGACCAGCGGGCCGCCGTAAAAGGCTTTCACGCCGACGAGTCGAAGTTTGCCGTCAGCGAAGTCGAGCACCTGTAGGGCGCCGGGATATTTAATTAAGCGACGAATATGATCTGTTACCAGCTGTTCGGGGCTGATGATCATGTCGATCGGAATATTGTCGTCGTTGAATAACCGCGTTTTCGTTTCTGGATCGTTTAGGTATTCGGCCGCACGTACGCGCGCAATTTTGGTCGGTGTATGAAACAGGCTGTAACAGACCTGGCAGGCAGCCATATTGGTTTCGTCAGAGCCGGTAACAGCAATCACCATATCGGCGTATTCCGCACCGGCGTTACGCAGCGTATCTGGGTGCGCGCCAAAACCTTGAATGGTTTTAATGTCTAAGCGTTCTTGCAGCTCGTGCAGTAGCCCGGGGTCTTGGTCGACCACCGTAATGTCGTTGGCTTCAGAGGCCAAATTTTGCGCCAGTGTGGATCCGACTCGGCCCGCACCAACAATGACAATTCTCATGCTTGGCTACTTTTCTGGCGTTGGCTTATGCCGCCGCTTGTTTTTCTAGTACGCAATAGTAAAACCCATCCATGCCAGAGTCACCCGGAAAAATTTGTTTTCCGACTGCGCAGTTATGTCCCCAGTCACTTTCGATGCTGATTTCTTTCGCATCCGCGGTCTTTTCAAGGAATGCTTTTACTTGTTCGATGTTTTCTTTTTTGAGGATAGAACAGGTGCAATAAACCAAGCGGCCGCCTATTTTTAAGCGCTGCCATAGGCTTTCTAGAATTTCGGCTTGGAGTGCGACTAGATTCTCGATGTCAGATTCGCGCCGCAGCAATTTGATATCAGGGTGACGGCGGATAACGCCGGTAGCGGAGCAGGGCGCATCCAGCAAAATACGGTCATAGGGCTCATTTGGTGCCCAGTTTTCTGTGTCGCGCGCATCGGCAGCAATGACTTTTGCCGTTTGCTTTAAGCGCTCAAGATTTTCATGCACACGTTTTAAGCGGTCGGCTTCACTATCCAGCGCTGTAACCTGCGCTTGTGGCGCAAGCTGCAATATATGTGTGGTTTTTCCGCCGGGTGCGGCGCAGGCATCCAGAATCTGTTCACTATCTTTGGGCGCCAGTAGCGTGGCGGCTATTTGTGCAGCGGCGTCTTGAACGATGAATTCGCCGTTAGTGAAGCTGGCAAGCCCGGTAATGTCGACGGCTTCTGTCACTGTCAGGGCTGATTCAATACCCGCATGTGGTTCTGTTTTTAGACCTTGTTCGGCGAGTTTGGCTTGCAGCTCTGGGCGGCTTGTGACGGCGCGCAATGTCATTGTTGCTGGACTCGTACTGCCAGCCAAAATTCGTTCTTGCTGTTGTGGCCAGTCTTGTTGGATTTGCTTTAATAGCCAATCAGGTAGCTCGGCCGCCGCTTTTGTGGGCGGTTCCGCAGTGCTGGCACGGCGTAACACAGCATTGCATAACCCTCTCGCCCAGCTTTTGTTTTTAGGACAAAGGTTAACGGTCTCAGAAATCGCGGCGTGTGCAGGGATGCGGGTATGTCTTAACTGAAACAAACCAAGTGCTAGCAGGCAAAGGATGTCGCTGTCTTTGCCTTTCAGCGGCTTTTGCAAATAGCCGCGGAGCTCTTTCTGTAATCCAAACCAGTGCTGCAAACTGCCCATCACTAATTGTTGTAGCAGGCCGCGATCACGAGGACTGCAAGCTTGCTGAGCTGGGGGCAGCGTTTGTCCGGTAGAAAGGCCGTCGCGCACGACCCCAGTTAGCACTTTTAGCGCTAATTTCCGCGGGTTGCCGTTAGCGCTTTGAGACATTATGAGAAGTCGCTGCCTAGCCAAGCGTTGAGGTCGTGGCCGTTTGCAAAGTCTTGGATGGCTAGCGGTTTATTGCCAGGCGCTTGTAGCTTTGTGATGCGCAACAAACCATTGCCTGTGCCGACGACAATGCCCGTTTTGTCGGCGCTCACAATATGGGCGGGTTTGGCCGAGCCTTGTTCGGCAGTAGCAGCCCAGATGCGCAGGCGTTGCTCTTCGCGGCTCGCCCAACATACGGGCCAAGGATTAAATGCGCGTACTTTAGCGGCGATATTCTCGGCGTTTTGCTGCCAGTCAATTTGGGCATCTTGTTTGTCGAGCTTATGTGCATAATTGGCTTGGCTGTCGTCTTGCGCTTCGGGCTTTAGGCCGCCGGGTATAGTCGACACGGTTTCGATTAAGGCTTGTGCGCCGATTTCGGCAAGCGCGTCATGTAGTTCGCCGCCAGTCATGTCGGCGCTGATAGGTAATGTGACCTTATGCAGCATATCGCCGGTATCTAAGCCGGCGTCCATTTGCATAATGGTGACGCCGGTTTCTATATCGCCCGCTTCAATACAGCGTTGAATAGGGGCTGCGCCGCGCCAGCGTGGTAGCAGCGAGGCATGCACGTTAATGCAGCCATAACGTGGCGTGTCTAAAACGGCTTGAGGCAATATGAGGCCATAAGCCACAACGACCATCAGTTCGGCATCTAGCGCGGCTAGTTCAGCCTGTTCCGCCTCATCTTTAAGTGATAGTGGCTGCAATACCGGAATATTGTTATCCAGTGCACATTGCTTGACTGGGCCTGCTTGTAGCTTGCGCCCGCGGCCAGCGGGGCGATCTGGTTGGCAATACACGGCCACCACATCGTGACCGGCATCAAGCAGCGCTTGAAGGCAGCCAACAGAAAAGTCTGGTGTGCCGGCAAAGATAATCTTCATGTGAGTTTAGCCTTTGCGGCGTTTAGCTTTGGCGAGTTTCTTTTTCACCATCTCTCGTTTCAGCGGTGAGAGGTAGTCAACGAACAATTTGCCTGCTAGGTGATCCATTTCATGTTGGATGCAGACGGCGAGTAATTCATCAGCTTCGAGAACAAAACTATCGCCATTGCGGTCTAAGGCTTTAACGGTTAAAGCGTGGGCGCGTTTCACATCAGCAAAAATGCCGGGTACTGAAAGGCAGCCTTCTTGCATGGTGCCAATGTCGTGTTTTTCCACAATCTCGGGATTAATAAACACGCGCGGTTCGTTTTTTTCTTCCGACAAATCCATCACAATGATTTGTTTATGCACGTTAATTTGCGTAGCGGCGAGGCCGATGCCGGGAGCGGCGTACATGGTCTCGAACATGTCATCTACAAGCTTCTGTATGCCTGCATCAACGGTTTCTACCGGAGTTGCTTTGGTGCGAAGCCGAGGATCTGGAAATTCGAGAATATTAAGTAAGGCCATAACGACAAAAACGCGATAAATGGATGGCTGCCGAAAGCACAGCATATTGGTTACACTAGAATGACTATTATACGTCACCGCGGTGCGGTTTTATGGTCGAGCGTAGGGGAGAAAGAGTCTTGCGATTAAATACGTTAGCGCCAGCATTGATGGCTGCTTTGTTTGCCGTAGGCTGTGCTTCAACGCCGACCGCTCCTGAGTCGCAAGAACCTGCCGCGCCACTTGCTCAGGTTGCCCCTGAAAACACCTTGGGTGTGGCGGTAAGTGTTCCGCCTCAACTTATTCGTCCAGCAGCACCAACGCGCTATGTGGTGGTGAAAGGCGACACGTTGTGGGACATCTCATCCCGTTTCCTTTCTAACCCGTGGCTCTGGCCAGAGATTTGGCTGGTTAATCCGCAGATTAAGAATCCGCACCTTATCTACCCTGGTGACATTGTTTCGCTGGAATGGATTAACGGTAAGCCTGTTTTACGTATTGAGCGTGATGACGGCATTAAGCGTTTGAAGCCTATTGTGCGGACAACGCCGCTGCCGCAGCCGGTGCCTGCGCTGCCTATGGATGCGATTCAAAGCTTTATTCAGCACGCCCGTTTCATTGATGAAGGCGCGGCAGAAAACGCACCTTATATGTTAGCTGCGGCTGACGGCCATTTGATGGCGGCCAAAGGCATGGATATTTACGCTCGTGGTTTTGGTGAAGACCGCACCACCACCTGGCAAATGGTACGAGCGGGTAAGCGTTACTACGACCCTGTTACGGCAGAATATTTAGGCCAAGAAGGAATTGGCGTAGGCACGGCGGAAGTGCTGGTAGTCGGCGATCCTGCGCGCCTGCGTATTGAAAACTCCTTGCGCGAAGCACTACCCGGCGATTTGCTTTTCCCGGTGCCGGAAGAAGAGTTTATTCCCGAGTTACTATTGCAGCCTGTCGCGGAAGATATTGAAGCCCGTGTCGTTGCTGGGTTTGATGTGATTACCCGTGTGGGCCAATTTCAAATTATTACCTTGAACTGCGGTAGCGAGCACGATCTTGCTTTGGGCGCTACGTTTGAGGGCTTTGCGCAGAACACGCGTATCGAAGATAACGTGCGTGGCGACGGTGCCTTGGTGACTTTGCCGGGTGAATACCGTGGTTTGGCCGTTGTCTTCCGGATCGATGAAAAAGTTGCGCATGCATTAGTGATGAATGCGGAGCAGCCAATGCAAGCGGGCGATCATTTGCGCTCGCCGCTATTGTCGGCGCGTTAGTTCTGTCTGTGGGCTTACGTTCAGACGCGAAATATTGGGTCGCTTTATTGCGCGCGCCCGGCGTTGGCCCAGGGCTCGCCAGAAAGTTACTGGATCATTTCGGCAGTGCCGAAGCCATTTTTGCTGGGGATCGGCAACGTTTACAGGCCTTAGGGTGCAAGGGCGAGGCCGTTGACTGGTTGCGTGAACCGCAGTGGGCGCTTTGTCAGCCCGATTTAGATTGGGCTGAACAAGACGGTCATCACTTCATCACCTGTCATGACCTCGAGTGGCCAGAACGGTTACACAATGTCAGTGGTGCGCCAATTGCTTTGTATGCTTTGGGTGACCTTGATCTCATTAAACTGCCTCAGCTAGCAATTGTGGGAAGTCGTAACCCAACTGCGGCAGGAAAAAATGCAGCCCTGGATTTTGGTAAGCACCTCTCGCAACAGGGCATTGTGGTCACCAGTGGCATGGCCTTGGGGATTGATGCTGCTGCTCACGAAGGGGCTTTGCAAGGTGGTGGGTTAACCATCGCCGTGTGTGGCACGGGTTTGGATCGTGTGTACCCCAAACGCAATCACGCCTTGGCAAAGCAGATTGCAGCGACAGGTCTGCTGTTGTCTGAATTTACTATCGGCACGCCGGTGCTGGCGCATAACTTCCCTAAACGGAACCGTATTATTTCTGGACTTTCATTAGGCACTTTGGTTGTAGAGGCTGCGGTCCGTAGTGGCTCGTTAATCACTGCGCGATATGCCTCTGAGCAGGGGCGAGAAGTCTTTGCGATGCCGGGCTCTATTCACAACCCGCTGGCCCGCGGCTGCCATAAGCTGATTCGCGATGGCGCTAAGTTGGTCGAAAATGCAGAACATATTCTGGAGGAGTTGGCCCCGCATTTAGGTGATGCAGGGCGCCAGTTAGCAGCCCAAGTTTCGGTGCCGGCCGAAGAGCTTGTAATGCATGACTCACCGTTGATGAAACATATTGAATACGCCCCGGTGTCAGCCGATTATTTGATTGAGCAAACAGGTTTGACGGCGGCAGAAGTTTCGTCCATGCTGGTTATGTTGGAGCTTGAAGGTGCTGTGATCAAAACCGCCACCGGTGAGTACCAACGGAAATGAGTCAAAACTATGCTTGAGGGCCTATGAGACCAACTGCTTTCGATGTGCTTTTATATATGTTTGAGCACTACGAAGAACTACCAGATGACCCGCCTCCTTCCGCAGAGGCTGATGCCCTTCTCGCCTCAGAAATCCTAGAAGATGACCCGCTTGAAAAAGCCCTTGTTTCAGAAGGCTTTGGTCAACAAGAAATCCATCATGCATTTCAGTGGCTAGATGAGCTCGCCGACCAAGTTGATCCGCGTGGTGATCAGAGCCAAGGTTACGAACTCTCGGTTAACCCCAACAGTATTCGTGTTTTGTCACCCGAAGAGTGCGACTTGCTTAGTTCAGAATGTGTCGACTTCCTCATGTATCTACGTTCAGCAGACATTATTAGTGCTGCGCAACGTGAGTTGATTTTGGATCGCACCACCGCACTGTCGGTGCCGGATATGACCCTTGAGCAATTCCAATGGTTAATTCTGATGGTGCTGGCTAACCAGCCCTCCGAAGAAGACGCTTGTATATGGTTAGAAGAGCTACTGTTTAGCCAACCTAACGAACTCCCAAACTGATACTTCGCCGCCCAAATCTGGGCGGCGGCATAAAAAAACACTAGCCGAATATTTGCAAACTGTGCTACCTGTATATATAAGGTGCGCAAAATACTCTGCGCGCGCTAACTATGCTCTGTGGGATTTGGGGCCAGCGTTGCAGCATAAAGGATCAACATGACAAACAATGTCGTAGTGGTGGAATCGCCAGCAAAAGGCAAAACCATCGAGAAATATTTAGGCAAAGATTTCAAGGTTCTGGCCTCATACGGCCACGTACGAGATCTAGTGCCGAAAGAGGGTGCGGTAGATATCGACGGTGACTTCGCGATGAAGTACCAATTGATTGATCGCAACCAAAAACACGTTAAAGCCATTTGCGATGCCGTAAAAAAGGCTGACAACGTTTACCTCGCGACTGACCCCGACCGCGAAGGTGAAGCCATTTCTTGGCATTTATACGAAATTCTTAAAAGTAAAAAATTGCTTGAAGGCCGCGCAGTTAAGCGTGTGGCGTTTTACGAGATTACCAAGTCAGCGGTGGCCGATGCGGTTGCCAACCCGCGCGAACTCGCGACGCCATTGATTGATGCGCAGCAGGCGCGCCGCGCGCTAGATTACCTAGTGGGCTTTAATATCTCGCCGCTGCTATGGCGTAAGGTCAAGCCAGGCCTATCTGCCGGGCGCGTGCAATCTCCAGCGCTACGCATGATTGTGGAGCGCGAAGAAGAGATTTCTAAGTTTGTGCCACGCGAGTGGTGGTCAATTGATGCCGCTGCTAATAAAGAAAGCGACTTCACCGCCAAGCTCAGTGTTTATCAAGGCGACAAAGTTGGTCAGTTCAGCTTTGAGAGCGAAGAAAGCGCACAGAACGTTCGTGACACCTTATTAAAGGCCGCGAATGGTGAGCTAAACGTTACCAGTGTTGAGAAGAAACAACGCCGCCGTAACCCGGCACCACCGTTTACTACCTCTACCTTGCAACAAGACGCTTCGCGCAAAATTCGCTTTGGCGCCCAGCGCACTATGCGTACCGCGCAGCGTTTGTATGAAGGTGTGGATATTGGTGGCGAAACCGTTGGTTTAATCACCTATATGCGTACTGACTCGGTGAATTTGGCTGCAGAAGCAGTTGAAGAAATCCGTGGCGAAATTGCAACGCGTTACGGCGAAGACCACCTGCCGAGTTCGCCGCGTAGTTACAGCACCAAATCTAAAAATGCCCAAGAGGCGCACGAAGCCATTCGTCCGACTTCGGCTGCTCGTCACCCTGATGAGATCAAGCAATACCTAGATGAAGATCAGTTTAAGTTGTATGAGCTGATTTGGAGTCGTGCGGTCGCCAGCCAAATGGAACCGGCCATTTTTGACCAAGTGGCGGCCAATATGGCGGCGGGTGATGCGGGTGTATTTCGTGCCACCGGTTCAACCTTGCGTTTCCCTGGCTTCTTGTCGGCCTATAAAGAAGGCGAAGACGAAGACGCCAAGAAAGACGATGACGACAAACGCCTTCCAGCTTTGGAAGAAGGTGATGTAGTGAAGTTGAGTGATGTGCTCGCGGAACAACATTTCACTTCGCCGCCGCCACGCTTTACTGAAGCCAGCTTGGTAAAAGTGTTGGAAGAGTACGGCATTGGCCGTCCGTCTACCTACGCCAGCATTATTCAAACTTTGCAGGCACGTGAATACGTTGAGCTAGAACAGCGCCGTTTCACGCCTACCGATATTGGCAAAATTGTTTCCGGCTTTCTAACCAACCACTTCACCCGTTATGTGGACTATGAGTTCACCGCGCACTTAGAAGATGACTTGGATGCCGTGTCTCGCGGTGAGAAGGACTGGGTGCCACTCATGCGCGAATTCTGGTCGCCGTTCAAACAAACGGTAGACGAGAAGCAAGACATCTCGCGTGAAGAAGTGGCGCAGGCGCGCCAGCTAGGCACCGACCCTAAATCAGGTAAGCCGGTTTCAGTACGCATGGGCCGATACGGACCGTTTGTACAAATTGGCACCAAAGACGACGAAGAGAAGCCGCTATTCGCCAGCCTCAAGCCGGGCCAGAAAATGGACGACTTGGATTTGGAGCTTGCGTTGGAGCTGTTCAAGCTGCCACGTAAACTGGGCGAAACGCCAGAAGGTGAACCTGTTTCTGTCGCTATTGGCCGTTTCGGTCCGTATGTGCGTTATGCCAACAAGTTTGTGTCGATGAAAGAAGACGACCCTTACACTGTTGAGCTACCGCGTGCCTTAGAGCTAATCGCTGAGAAGAAAAAGGCCGACTTAGAGAAGATCATCAAGCTCTTTGACGGCAGCGATATTCAAATTCTGAAAGGTCGTTGGGGCCCTTACATTACCGATGTAAGCATTAAGAAAAACGCCAAGATTCCGAAAGACCGAGAGCCAGAGTCGCTGACGCTAGAGGAATGCGAAAAGCTGATTGAAGAAGCGCCGGAGCCGAAACGCCGCGGTAAGAAAGCGGCGGCTAAAAAGCCGGCCGCGAAGAAAACCACTGCTAAAAAAGCGACAACTAAGAAAGCGCCAGCGAAAAAAACGGCCGCTAAGAAACCTGCAGCCAAGAAGGCGGCAACAAAGAAAGCCCCGGCTAAAAAACCAGCTACAAAAGAGTAGCGCGATAGCTTATGAGCGGTTGGCATATTAAACGCGCCACTCAGCAGCTTAATGCCGGGGGTGTAATTGCATATCCGACTGAAGCCGTTTACGGCCTAGGTTGCGATCCTTTTGATGCCGCAGCGGTGTACCGTTTGCTGGCTATTAAAAACAGGCCGGTAAGTAAGGGCCTGATTTTGGTTGCCAGCGATTTGTCGCAGTTAGAATTTCTTCTCGCGCCGTTATCCGATGCGCAGCGCCAAGAGCTAAACACTGTTTGGCCAGCGCCTGTCACTTACGTTATTCCTTGCCATGAAGCCGTGCCGCATTGGTTGCGGGGTGACTTTGATAGCTTGGCGGTACGTGTGAGTGCGCACCCAACCGTGCAGCAACTTTGTCAGCATTACGGCGGCCCTATTGTTTCTACGAGCGCCAACTTAAGCGGCCAACCTGCGCTTAGAACGGCTAGCGCAGTGCAGCGTCGTATGGGCTGGGCTTTGGATTACGTGTTACCCGGGGCAACAAACCCAGCGGCACAGCCATCTGAAATCAGAGACTTGCTCAGCGGTAAGGTGCTGAGAAGCGCCTAGTCTTGTTCGTTAAATCGGAACTTTCTTAGTCTGCACGTTCTAATGGCTTATGCCTATTGCATGGCAAAATAACCATCCATACGTTTAATTAAACCTTTGGTCGATAATTATTTGCACCAGTCGCGTAACTGACTTTTACTGTGTACTGGTCACCAGCCGCCATTGAAGGCAGCTAAAGAGGAAGGGTATGAGTATTCAATTGTTGCGTCCTATTGCCACAGCGGCGTTAGTGTTAACACTAGCGGCCTGTAGTAGCGGGGGCGATGGTAACGCTAACGATACGATTGACGGTGGCGGCCCCGGCGGGGGTAGCAACGGCAATGAAAATGCTAATAGCAGCTTCGGCAACCCTAATCAGAATGAAGATCAGATTCGCCCGGGCGTGCGTATTACCGCGAACGGTAGTTCTTGTACGTCTAACTTTATTTACGGCGACTCTGCAGGCAATTTCTATATTGGCGCAGCGGCTCATTGTTTTAGCCCGGATAGTAACCGTGGCATTGATGCTTGCAACACGGCAAACTTAGCGATTGGCACGTCAGTCGGTATTCAGAATGCTGTGCATGACGGCACATTGATTTATAGCAGTTGGCGTTCGATGCAAGACAACGGCGAAACGCCGGGTTCGAATGCCTGCACCTATAACGACTTCGCTTTGGTGCGTATTGATTCGCGCGATCATGACAATATTCACCCCGCGGCGATTGCCTTTGAAGGCCCAAGAGGGCTGCTGCGAGGCGGTGCTAATGTAGGTGACCGTGCTTATAGCTATGGTCAGTCATCCTCGCATCAGGGCATTCGTTCTAATCAAGAAAAAGACGGTCCAATTCGTAGTGTTCGAGGCAACGGTTGGCAGTATGGCGTTGAATTTGATAACCCAGGTTTACCCGGAGATAGCGGTAGCGCGGTGCTACATGAAACCGGTAATGCATTGGGTGTATTGACGGTTGTGAGCGCGGGCGCTAGTCTCACGCCCGTGAGTAACGGCGTGATGAGTCTAGAGATGGGCTTGGACTACGCCAATGATGTACTTTCACCGGACGTGAGCTTAGTGACTTGGAGCCGCTTCACGCCGTAAACCAGTTTGTGGATAAAGACACCTGTCTTTCTGACCCGTGCTGCTTCGGCAGTACGGGTTTTTTATTGGGCTTGATAGAGTTGAACCTGAAAGCGATTCTGTGGGTCGCTCCAGCCTTGAATTAGGGCAAAGCCGGCTTCTTTGGCTAAGTGTTCCAGCTCTCGTGACTGATATTTAAAGCTGTTTTCGGTGTGAATGCTGTCGCCGGCTTTGAAATCAAAATGATCCCCATTAATACGTGCTGTTTGAGGGGCTTTGCTGACCAGGTGCATTTCTACGGCGCTGGTTTCTTCATTCCAGCGGGCTTCGTGCTGCCATTGGTCGATTTCAAAATGGCCCTGTAGCTCGTTGTTAATCCGATGCAGTAAGTTGAGGTTGAACTCGGCGGTTATGCCCTGGCTGTCGTTGTATGCAGCTTCCAAGGTCTGGCGATCTTTTTTCAGGTCAAAGCCAATCAACAATTGGCCAGGTGACTCGCCTTGTTGGCAAAGCTTATAAAAACGCTTTAAGAACGAAATGGCTTCGGTAGGGGTGAAATTACCAATGGTGCTGCCGGGAAAAAATACCAAACTGCGGTTACAAGCTTGGTTCGGTGTCGGCAGATTTAACTCGGTAGCGTAATC
>JAPPPA010000291.1 GCA_028817755.1 Gammaproteobacteria bacterium
CACGCACCGCGCTCTGGGTCGGTAGCAAAGTCATGTACCGAAACCAACACTCCGGAACGCACCAAGAAAGTACCCAATAAGCTCAAGCTAAAGGTGAAGATAGCGAGCAATACGGTCCAGTTTTTAAAGGTACCGCGCTTCTCAGTTACCGCTAGGGAGTGCATCAACGCGGTGCCCATTAGCCACGGCATAAATGAGGCATTCTCTACCGGGTCCCAGAACCACCAGCCGCCCCAGCCGAGCTCGTAATACGCCCACCAACTGCCAAGCGAAA
The DNA here is from genome assembly GCA_028817755.1 of Gammaproteobacteria bacterium. GTDB lineage: Bacteria > Pseudomonadota > Gammaproteobacteria > JAPPPA01 > JAPPPA01 > JAPPPA01. Next base: position 275 of record JAPPPA010000291.1, read on the forward strand.
TACCAATGGTTAAAAACAGCCAAGCAACCGTTGTCCACGGGCGCGACCAACGCGCCCATGTGCTATCTAAAGTGCCGCCTAATAACGCTGCGACAGCAAACGCCCAAGCTACAGAAAAGCCCACATAGCCCATATAAAGCATAGGTGGGTGAATCACCAAGGCAGGATCTTGTAGCAGCGGGTTCAAGTCGCGTCCTTCTAACGCGGCTGGAATCAAACGCTCAAACGGGTTAGAGGTAAACAGCATAAAGCTGAAGAAACCCAAGCAAACCCAGCTCAATAGCGCCAATACACGGACTTTTAATACATACGGCAAGGAGCGACTAAAGAGCGCAACCGCTAACGCCCAACCGGTCAAAATCAATGCCCACAGCAATAGTGAGCCTTCGTGCGCGCCCCAAACCGCGGCAATGCGGTAGAAGAACGGCAACGCGGTATTCGAGTTCTCGGCCACATATAGCACCGAGAAGTCATTCTCTAAAAACGCGTTAACCAATATGGCAAAGCTGATCGCCGTTAATAGAAACTGCGCTTTGGTGGCTGGTTCTGCCAGCCCCATCAAACGGGTGTCGGCCTTATGCGCGCCCCAAAGCGGCAAGGTGGCCGCAACGGCAGACATAACAAAGGCAAGAATTAAGGCGAAATGGCCTAGTTCAACTAACATACTGTGATCTTTCTAATGAAGGTCGGCTGACTGCTAACGCAGACTTATTGGCGCCCGTATTCTTCGGGATTGCCTTTTGTTGGATCGTGGCCCGCTGCTTTAAGCGCTTCCACCACCTCTGGCGACATATAGTTTTCATCGTGTTTCGCGAGCACTTCATCGGCCATAAACACACCGTCAGCACGCAAACGCCCGTGCGCCACAATGCCCTGCCCCTCACGGAACAGATCCGGCAAGATGCCAGAAAAACTCACGGGAATTTCGGCTTTGGTATCGGTCAGCACAAAACGAACTTCAATACTGCCTTCTTCGCGTACTACCGAACCCGTTTGAACAAGCCCACCTAAACGGAAACGTGCTCCAGCCGGTGACTCGCCTGCTTCCACCTGCGTAGGACTATAAAAGAACATAATGTTTTCTTTCATTGCCTGCGTAGCGAAAAACACCGAAGCGCCAACACCTGCCAGCAACAGCAACACATACGTTAAACGTTTACGTCTAACTGGGGTCATTAGGATTGCTCCGAATTACGTTGTTCATTATCGCCTTGGGCGGCTTTAAGAGCGTTTCGGCGTTGCTGATCACCCAGCTGCGCCCATACACGTTTACGCCCTAGCAATGTGCCGCCAATTAGCCATGCAAAGCCTAAAGCCCACAATGCATAAGCGGTCCAGATATAGCTGCCATAGCCGTTCATGGCAAACCAGTTCATTAAACTGTCCATTTAAGCTTTTGACTCCATTAATCTTTTTACCCACTTGGCGGCTATTTCTTTAGTTAACACCAGGGTTTGAGTGCGGCGTAGCAAGGCCCAGAAGAACAGCATCTGAAAGCCAGCCATCGTGGTCAGCAGCGGCCAGAGCATGGATGGCTGCAATGACGACTTTTCAGTCAAATTGATTTCAATCGGCCCCTGATGCAAGGAGTGCCACCACTCTACTGAGAAGTGAATAATCGGAATATTCACCACACCCACCAACGCTAAAATGCCGGCAGCTCTTGCGGCGGTGCGCTCATCTTCTATGGCGTTATAAAGCGCGATATAACCCAAGTACAAAAACAACAAAATCAGTTCAGAGGTCAGGCGCGCATCCCAAACCCAGTAAGTGCCCCAGGTTGGTTTGCCCCAAATAGCACCACTGGTTAAGGCAACGGCCGTAAACATCGCCCCTATTGGCGCTGCAGTTAACGCCATCGCATCGGCAATCTTTAAACGCCAAACAATGCCCACAGCCGCCATGCTGGCCATAAACATATACACAAACATCGACATCCAAGCTGACGGCACGTGAATATAAATAATGCGGTAGCTATCACCTTGCTGATAATCTGTCGGCGCCAGCACTAAACCACCGAATAGCCCTACTGCAATCGCAATCAGGCTTAACCAACCCAACCAAGGCGCCCAGCGGTCCGCCATGTCGTAAAACACCGGCGGCGAGCCTTTCTTATGCAGCCATGTCCAAAAACGTGAAGCCATTCCTTCCTTATTCCTTAATCTACCAACTGCAAACGCAAGGCAGCGGTAACGGCCAGCGGCCCGAGTGTGACCGACAGCATACTAAACGCGGCCAGTAGCCAATATTGGCCTGATACAGGCAACCCATCGGCATGCAGGCGAACAATGCCTGCGCCAAAAATCAGTAACGGTACCAACAGCGGCAATACCAACAATGGCGCCAATGCCGCCGCGCGGCCAATGCCCAGCGTTAACGCCGCGCCTAAGGCCGTAAATATTAATAGTGCCGGACTCGCCAATAACAAGGCGAATAGCAAAGCAAAGGCGCTAGCTGACGGCAAACCTAGCATCATCGCCGCTACGGGTGACAACAACACCAAGGGCACAAAACCAATTAACCACCAAGCTGCCAAACGCGCCGACACCAATACAGCCGCCGGACTCGGCGATAGAAAAATCTGTTTTAGCCACCCAGTACGCCAATCATCAGCAAACAAAGCGCTGCCCGTTAATTGCGCGCCTAATAGCAACGCTAACCAAGCAAAGCCCGCCGCCACTTCTGACAACAAACGCGGCGAAGGCTCCAACGCCAACGGTGCCAAACTGATCACAATCTCCATAAAAATTAACGGATTCAGCACATCCATTTTCTGGCGCCATGCAATACGGCACTCACGCTCAAAGCTGGCTAACCATGCACTCATGCGGCCACCTCAAGCGTTAAGGTTTTTAAATGCGGCAACTCAACCGTTTGGTGTGAGGTCAGCAAGGTCATACCGCCACGCTCGGTATGTTGTTGCAACAAATCAAATCCGAGTGCTCGGGCTTGTTTGTCCAAAC
>JAPPPA010000218.1 GCA_028817755.1 Gammaproteobacteria bacterium
CGCTTAGATGGCGCACAATCACCACCCAAGCTATCAATGATTTCTACCGTACCCGCACGATCATTACAGACTAAGGCCACATCACAATCGGCTTCTAACGCCAAACGTGCACGATCAGCATGATTGCCACTAGCAGCGGCGCCAGCCATAGAAAGGTCATCAGAAAACACGACGCCATCAAAACCTAGCTCTTGGCGCAGAATGCCTTTGGTCCACACTGCGGAAAAGCCCGCCGGCTGTTCTGGGTCAATCTGTGGGTACAACACATGCGCCGGCATAATCGACTCTAGGCCGTCTTCAATAAGCGCTTTAAACGGCTGAATGTCTTTCTGAAGCTGGATAAAGCTACGGTCGTCTACCGGCAGCTCTAAATGTGAATCGGCTTCAATACCGCCATGCCCTGGGTAGTGCTTACCGGTTGCCGCCATGCCTGCGGCACGCATACCGGCCATGGTGGCTTTGGTCAGTGCGATTAAGGAGTCAGGCTCTTGATGCCAAGCCCGATCACCAATTACGGAGCTGCAGCCATAATCCAAATCCAACACGGGCGCGAACGCGAGATCGATATCAATACTGCGTAGCTCCAGAGCCAACAAAAGCCCCAAGGCTTTAGCATTGGCTTTGGCCTTTTTAGGCGCTTGCGCGTATTCCGAGCCAATGGTTTGTGCAGTAGGCAGTTTGGTAAAACCTTCACGAAAACGCTGCACGCGCCCGCCTTCATGGTCTACGGCGATAATCAGCTCGCCTTTACGAGCCGCGCGAATACTTTTTACCAGCTGGGTAACTTGTTCTACCGAATCAAAATTACGGGCAAATAAAATCAGCCCACCTACCGACGGGTGCGCCAATAATTCTTTATCTTCTGCGGTCAGCTCATGTCCTTCAACATCGAGCATTACCGGACCTAATGGCAAGGCCATGCTGTTCCTTTATTCGTAAATTAGAACCGGAGTGCCCGGCTCAACTTGATTATATAAATCGATCACATCGCTATTGCGCATACGTACGCAGCCATGTGATTTTGGCTCACCCATTGTTTCGCAATCGGGTGTGCCATGAATGTAGATATAACGGCGCATGCTATCCACGCAATGCCCGCTTTTATTACTGCCGCGATTAATGCCGTTCTCACAGCCTTCTAACCAAAGAATGCGGCTTAAAATCCAATCTCGCTCAGGTGCCTCGGCATGAAGCGTTTGGCTCCAGACCTCACCTGTTGGCCTTCGCCCTTGTAACGCCGCGGCTGGCGATAAACCGCCGCCAATTTTGGCAGCAACACGGTGTTTCCCACGAGGCGTTCGTTCGCTGCCTTCCGCCTCGCCTGCACCGTTTTTTGCGGTAGATACTGAATACGTTTGCAGGCACTCATCGCCACGAACGAGCGACAGCGTTTGCTGGGTAATATCAACTTCAATACGGTGCTTAAGCATCAGCGTGTGGCGATTAATGGCGCCTAGCGAAATGGGTTTGCCATAATACCGCCTTCACCCAATAAGTGCTTAAGGAAACCCTGATTGGATAGAACATGGACAAAACCACTGAAACAGAAATTGAGGCAGCCGCCTTCCGCCGTTTGCTCGCACATCTAGATAGCCGCAAAGACGTGCAAAATATTGATTTGATGAACCTAGCCGGCTTTTGCCGCAACTGTTTGTCTAAATGGTATGCCGCTGAAGCCGAGTCACGCGGTGAAACGGTCAGCTATGACGAAGCACGCGAGCGTGTTTACGGCATGCCTTACAGCGAATGGAAAGAAAAGCACCAAATTTAAAATAAAAAAGGCCCAGTCAAACTGGGCCTTTTCAATGTCTCTAGCTGTCTCTGCCTTTAATTGTCAGCGCAAAAGTCATATACCCGAATCGTTGATTCGGCACCGCTAGCATTGACCTCAATTTCAACTTGGTCAAATGGCGCTGAAGTGGTGTCTCCAAAGAACGCGTCACTACCGCTATCAAGCAGGTTGCCAATGTTAGTTGTGTCCGTATAAACGGTTTGCTGCACGTTGCCTTCTAAATACGTTTTGATATTCACGCTAATACTGGAATAGCCAGAACCATCGATTTTAGGGAAAAAGACATAGACGCCGGCGTAATTGCCCGCAGGAAAAACAACACCTTCTTGCGCTTTTGCCGAAAGGCTTAGTTGACCGCCCGCAACGTCAAAGTTTAGGCCTGAGAAGGTTTGATTCGATGTATCAATGGAATTAGCGGCATCAGATACAGAGCAGTTAGGGCAACCACTATCAGACGCAGTCACCGTGGTACCGCCGCCTGTTAGCGTAGAAAGACAACCAGAAAGAAGTTCAGCAGAAGTGGTTTCTGTTGCAATGCCACCACTGCCGCCGCCACATGCGATCAGAATAGAAAGCCCTGCTACAGCTAGTAAGCCTTTCAATTGTTTCTGCTCCATGACCTATCCTCATTAATATAATTTGGCGATCATCTTAACGAAGCATTAGCCCTTGTCAACAAAATGGATAAGGATTTTTGATCAACTCAGAATTGTAATAGCGTGGGTCACCAGAAACGTCTTCGCCAGCCCAGTCAGGCATTTGAAACGACTCATCGGCGCTGCCTAGCTCAATTTCAGCGACGATTAAGCCGTCGTTGTCACCATGGAACTCATCAATTTCCCATAGGTGCTCAGCGACCGTCACGTAATGACGCGTTTTATCGATCTGCGGGCGTTTACAGAGCGTTGCCAGCATTTCTTCAGCATCGGCTACGGGAATCTCGTATTCGTACTCTTGCCGTTCAATGCCAAGCGTGGCGCTTTTAATGTTTAGCCAGGCCTTGGGGGTATCTAAAGAACCACCAATACGCACGCGAACAGAACTCTGCGGCCCTTCCACATTGGGGTCGTATTGATTCAAATAGCCTTGGGTAATACGCTCGCTGCGTAACACTTGTGAGCGCCATGCGTCGTTTTTAATCAGTAGCTTACGTTCTATTTCTGTAGCCATTTGCTCGCTTGCTCGCGTTGGGCGTCGTTACTGAACGCACTGATCACCAAATACGGTGTCGTCGTCAAAACAGCCAGTGCCGCCTTCTCTGTTATCGTCATTTCCAGAAGAGCCACCAGCGCCTGCTGCTAATGCCACGATGACGCCTCCGGTTGCTACAACCCACCAATGTTTTGACCACCAGCTTTTATTGGCTGTAGCACCTGCGTTGTTACTGTTCAAAGCAACAAACCCCTGCCCAACAACATATTGAGAAACGGGTTGCCCCATTGC
>JAPPPA010000061.1 GCA_028817755.1 Gammaproteobacteria bacterium
AACGCAATTTTCGTCGCCCTGCAAATGCGCAATCGAGGGGGCGACAATTTCATTTTCAAAACGCGTCAAACTCGGCGTTTGCGTTGGATCTAGAGCGTTTGCGCTTAGGAATTTATTAAAGGCCGCTTTAGCAACCGCATCCACTTCTGGGCCCGCATCGTAAACATAGGCCATCATGCGGCCATCATTCATCGGCATATCGGTTGCCGAATATTCATCCATGGTCGCGAACAGGTCGTTTTTATCTAAGCCTTGGCTGCGGAAGTCCACCAGCTACTCCAGAAATCGGGGTGATTAAATTATGGTCGACATAAACCTAATGCAGTTAGCGCAAAGATGCAAGTCGAATTTACATTCAAACTTAATTCGTTTTGGCAACAATCACAGCTCGCCGCGGTCCCGGCAAGCCTTCCACCGTTAAACAAGGTGTTTTGGGATCCAAATATTGCGGCAGCGAATAAAACCACATCCAAGGCGATTGCCGCTGCTCTTCCGTTGTCGTATCCGCCTCATCAACACAACGCGCAGCAACGCCACCCGCCTGCTCAACCCAGCTCAACAAACGGCTCACGGTCGGCAAAGCATGCACATTCCGCATTTGTGCATAACGGTCTTCGGGCCATAACTCCGGCTCACCACCTTCCGGAATCACCAAGGTTTCCAAGACCAGCTCGCCACCCGAGCGCAGCTGCGCTAACAATTGGCGAATATGCGCAACAGGGTCGCGGCGGTGGTAGAGCACACCCATGCTAAATACCGTGTCGAAGTAATGCGTGTTTTCGGGCAGGTCATCAACGCCTAGCGGCAGCATTTCTACACTTTGCTCGGCGGTTAAGGCTTCCGAAAAGTAATGTGACAGCACCCGATATTGCATACGGAACAACCACATGGGATCCACGCCCAGCACTTGCGTCGCGCCTTCACCTGCCATACGCCACATGTAATAGCCGTTACCGCAGCCAACATCTAATACTTTGCGGCCAGCCAATGGGGAAAGGTGCGGCAACACACGCTCCCACTTCCAATCACTGCGCCACTCGGTATCGATAAATTGATCAAATAGCTGAAACGGGCCTTTGCGCCATGGGTGCATCGGCAACAACGCCTCTTTCAACTGCACGGATAGTGCTTCCGAAACGTCGCCACTGACTTTAAGCATGGGCGTAAATTGATGTTGCGCATTAGGCACCATTGGCAAACCCGCCAACGCGCTACGCCACTTGTCTAGATCACCGTGACCTTTAGCCTCAACCGCTTGCAGCCGCGTTAATAAATGCTCCGCAAAGGGAAACCCATCGATATCCCAGGTTTCTGCACTCACGCTTTCACCGCAATCATCGACATGAAGTTAAAACACTGGAACCAAACATCGACGCGGTCAAAACCGGCTTCAACAAGCCGTTTTTTGTGCTGCTCCACGGTTTCCGGAATCAGCATATTGTCTAAGGCGCTGCGTTTTTGCGCGATTTCCAAATCGCTGTAGCCATGTGCCTTTTTAAAGCGGTGATGCAAATCGATGTTGAGATCATTCAAATACGGGTCTGGGAAAATCACTTTCTCAGACAACACCAATTTGCCGCCCGGCCGTAGACCGTCACAGGCTTTCTTCAGCAACGCCAACCGCTCTTCAACAGCAATAAACTGTAATGTGAAATTTAGAATTACCAGCGATGCGTTGCTGATTTCAACATCTTGCACATCCGCCATGACCACCGAAACAGGTACCGTCGCGGTATCCGTATCGATGTTGAGCTGACAACGCTCCACCATCGCCGCTGAGTTGTCCACGGCAATAATTTCAACTCCCTCAGCCTGAATGCTATGACGCATCGCCAAGGTTGCGGCACCTAAAGAACACCCCAAATCGTAAGCTTTGGAATTAGGCTGACAATAACGAGCCGCCAGTTCTGAAATCGTAGAAATAGTGGTGGCATAACCTGGCACCGAACGCTGAATCATGTCGCCAAAAACATTGGCTACACGCGCATCAAAAACAAACTCACCTAATTGGTCATGCGGCGCCGCATAAATATCGTCACGACTCATTAGCCTCTCCCGCTATTCTTTTCAGCTTGCTCTGGGAACAGCCCTAACAAGCCTGACTCTGATGCTTCACAACAGCCTCTCTCGGTAATCAGCCCTGTGACCAAGCGCGCTGGCGTTACGTCAAAACCATAATTTACCGCTTGCGTGTCTTCGGGCGCGATTTGCACTGCCAGCATGTCGCCATTTTTCGCGCGCCCATATACCTCGAGCACCTCATCCACGCCGCGTTGCTCAATTGGGATTTCAGTCACGCCATCACGGATATCCCAATCAATCGTAGGGCTGGGTAATGCAACATAAAACGGCACATGGTTGTCATTCGCCGCGAGCGCCTTTAAGTAGGTTCCGATCTTATTGCAGGCATCCCCGGCGCGAGTGGTGCGGTCGCAACCCACTATCACCAAGTCAACCTGGCCATGCTGCATTAAGTGCCCACCCGCATTGTCAGGAATCAAAGTATGCGGCACACCATGCTGACCTAGCTCCCAACAGCTGAGGCTAGCTCCTTGGTTACGAGGCCGCGTTTCATCCACCCAAACATGCACAGGAATACCTGCATCATGCGCCTGATAAATAGGTGACAACGCCGTGCCCCAATCCACGGTGCCGAGCCAGCCTGCGTTGCAATGCGTCAACACATTTACGGTCTGACCTGAGGCCTCGTAAGCCAACTTAATCAACTCAAGTCCGTGCTTGCCAATGTTAAAATTCAGCGCAACGTCCTCTTCGCACAGCGCTGCAGCTTCTCGCCAAGCCGCTTCAGAACGCTCAGCTTCGGGCAGCTTCAACAACAACTCCGTCATCCGCTGCAACGCCCATCGCAAGTTCACGGCGGTTGGGCGCGTCGCCAAGAGCGTTTCAGCGGCACTGTTTAAGGCCAAATCTGAAGCATCCACATTGCTAGCCAAGGCTATTCCATAAGCCGCCGTAGCGCCAATTAGCGGCGCACCACGCACCGTCATGTTGCTAATTGCCGCAGCTGCTGCAGCGTGATCAGCCAAGCGCACGGTTTGATACTGGTGCGGCAACAAGCGTTGATCAATCACTTCGACTGCCATCTTATCGATAGGCCAAATTGTTCGAGTGGGAGTACCGTTTACACGCATATGGATGCCGGGTCTTGGTGATGCAAAGCGCGCATTATAAAATCATGCGCCATAACGCAGCGCTAGAT
>JAPPPA010000208.1 GCA_028817755.1 Gammaproteobacteria bacterium
GACTTCATCAAAAATAAGGATGCTACCGTGCTGGTCGAATAGCGAGCGAAGCCCCTCTAGAAACCCTCGGAGCGGCGGGATGCAGTTCATATTGCCGGCAACTGGCTCCACGATCACGGCCGCGATTTCGTCGCCGTTTTCGGCCCAGCAGGCTTCGGCAGCGGCAATGTCGTTAAAGGGCAGGGTAATGGTGAGTTCGGCTAATGCTGCTGGCACGCCCGGTGATGACGGTACGCCGAGAGTCAGTGCGCCCGAGCCAGCATTCACGAGTAACGAATCGCCGTGGCCGTGATAGCAGCCTTGGAATTTAACAATCTTATCGCGCCCGGTGGCGCCACGCGCTAAACGCAGTGCGCTCATGGTGGCTTCGGTGCCGCTGGATACAAAACGCACTTGTTCTATGTTTGGCATGATTTGGCAGACCTTTTCTGCCATCTCAATTTCGATTGCGGTGGGCGCGCCAAAGCTCGTCCCTTGGGTCGCTGCCTGTTGTACAGCGTCGATCACGGCAGGGTGGGCATGACCTAAAATCATCGGGCCCCATGAGCCGACATAATCTACGTATTGATTGCCGTCTGCGTCATATACATAGGCGCCCTCGGCACGCTCAAAAAACACGGGATCACCACCCACGCCATTAAAGGCTCGTACAGGGGAGTTCACGCCACCGGGAATGCGTTTGGCGGCTTGTTGAATAAGTTGTGACGATTGAGGGCGGTTTGTAGGCATAACGACGTTGAACTAAGGCGTATAAAGAGATTGATATTGTTTGGCTCTGGCGCTGATGTCTTCGGCTTGCCATAGATCTGAGATCACAGCGAGCATATCCGCGCCTGCGGCTACTAATTGGGCGCCATTATCCGGGGTTATGCCGCCGATAGCGACTATTGGTAGTCCAAGTGGTTTAGCTGTTGAGATTATTGAGCTAGCTGCAACGACCGCTTGAGGCTTTGTGGGGGAGCTAAAGAAGGCACCAAATGCGATGTAAGTCGCGCCTTGTTGTTTGGCTTGTTCCGCGAGCTCGATACGGTTGTAGCAAGAGGCGCCAACAATGGCATTCGGACCTAGCGTGTCTCTGGCTTGTTTGATTTTTACATCATCACCGCCAAGGTGTACTCCGCACTCTAATGTGGCAGCGATACTTAAGTGGTCATTCACAATGAAGTGCGCATTGTATTGACGACAAAGCGTGTGCAACTTTTCCGCGTTTACAAGGTATTCGGCTTCGGTGGCCTGCTTGTCTCGATATTGAATAACGCGGCAACCGGCCTCTAATACCGTTTGGCAGTATGAGGTTAGGTCGCCTGCGGGAATATAACTGCTATCAAGAATGGCGTATAAGCCGTGCATTAGGCTTTCTCAGGTAGGTATGTTGTTGGAACGGTTGTATTACCGACCAGGTAATGTTGTTTTATCGCCTGCTCTAGGGCTTGCATGGCTTTGGTAATTGCCTGTGGCAGTGAATGACCTTCGGCAAGGTAGTAGGCGATGGCTGAAGACAGGCGACAGCCAGTACCGCGGTATTCGCCATTTTGTACTTCAGTACGGAATGTTTCGACTACCTGGCCTAGTAAGTAGAGCTTATTCTCAATGGCGCCAGCGGCTTTTTCTCCAGTCACCAGTACCGGTGTTGAGCTAGGTATAAGTGGTTGAAGTGTTGCCCACTCTTCAGTGTTTGGCGTAATCACGCTAGCGCGTTCTGCTAGCTGCGAAAAACCACGCGACCATTGGCGGTTATGTTTGCCCAGGCTAAGGCCGCTGGAGGCTTTGAGTACCGGATCGATCACCAGTGGTGTTTCTTTAAACAAGTAGCGTTTCAGTAAAAACCAGTGGCGCCCATCTTTAATAACCCCAACCTTGGCCGCATCGGGTGGCGATTCGCTACACATTGCGCGGAGTTGTGCAGCAACTAGGCCGTTGCTCGTCGCTTCGCTTTGCTGTGCCTGGCTCGGGGTTTGTACTGTTAGTGCGCTGGCAATGCTGAAGCTATGTCCGCCGAGTGCTTGAATCATGTTGCTGTCGGCGGTAATGCCAGCACAACCGGCCGGGTCTAAGCCACCAACAGTGAGTATGGTTTTTCTAGATGGTGCGGCCATTAAAGCAGGGGCTCTTGAACTGTATTGGCTATGGCGTGGCGGGCTTGTTCAGCGGTTTGTCTTGCTAACTGCCGCTCGCTCAGTTCGTTATTCACCGTGGGCATTATCGACGGTAATAATGTGACTTCTATTGTAACCAACCGGATGGTTTTGCGGCCTTCTGGGAGGAAGTGACGAGTACCTTTTATGGCAGCGGGCACCACCGGAATTTGGTGGCGGCAGGCGCCGATAAAAGCACTAGGTTTGAAACGCTGAACGCCTGGCGTTGCGTGAAAGGTGCCTTCTGCAAAAATACCTATCGAGCCACCCGAGTGAAGGCGGTCAATAATACGTTGAGCATCTTGGGCTGCTTTTTTAGGTTTATGACGCTCGACGAGAAGGTGGTCAAAATGCCTAAGAAAGAAGCTCACTACAGGCACTTTCCCGGCTTCATTTTTTATGACTAAGCTGAAGCGTGGTGGTAGCACAGCGGCTAATAGTGGGCCGTCTATGTAGCTACAGTGATTGGCAACAACCACACAGCCAGACTCTGGCAACGTCGCAAGCCCGTTAATTTGAACGCGAATGCCGCATAAGCAAAGCCATAAGCGAGTGATGTAGCGGCCAATGTTGCGGCGCCAGTGAAGCTTGGGCGCAAACAGCGCCAGCGGCAAAAACACTAGTAGCGCGAGGCTGATAAATAGCGTGGCTGCATATGCGGTATGCAAGGCGTATATGCCGTTTTTAATCAGCGAAAGAATGGCTGCACCAGTTGCCTAAGTAACGTGAGGCTATTATGTTGCAGTCATGCCGCTAATAGAAAGTGCTTCTACTCATAAACGTCGTAAAGCTATCCCTGCGCCGCCTGCGGTGCAGCAGTTTATTGACGCCTTGTGGTTAGAGGATGGCTTGAGTAAAAACACCCAACTTGCCTATAAACAGGACTTAGTGAGTTTTGCCAGTTGGAAGGCCGAAAGCGAAGACGCGCAGCGTTTGGATATGGCTGTAAATGGTGCAGATGGCAGCGACATTAGCGCTTATATGAACTATCTCTTTGCGGCGGGGAAAAGTAGCCGTAGCAGTGCGCGAGCGTTGTCGAGCCTACGGCGCTTTTTTCGTTGGCAGGTGCAGCGTGGATTGC
>JAPPPA010000067.1 GCA_028817755.1 Gammaproteobacteria bacterium
CGACCTGTATTGCAGAATTACGCTGGGCTGCACGCGCAGAAATGGTGGAGTCGCTATCTGATTTGCTCTTGCGACGTACCCGTTTGGGTATGTTGTTGCCACAAGGCGCAGAAGAATTGCTGAAAACCGTCGAGCAAATATGTGCAGACGAGTTAAGTTGGGATAAGACCCGCTGGCAGAATGAGCTAGAGTCTTACCTAGCTCATTACAATAAATACTACAGCCTGCCGGAAACGGAAGAAGGTTAACTAGGAAGGCGATCCTATGTCGCAACAAGCCGCTGATGATTTGATTCTTGCTATCGATAACGGCACGCAAAGTGTGCGTGCATTGTTGTTTGATTTGGAAGGCAACTTAGTTGCGAAAGCGCAGGAAACATTAACCCCTTATTACGCCAAGCACCCAGGCTGGGCGGAAAATGATGCTGAGTATTACTGGCAGGGCGTGATTAATGCTTGCCAAAAGCTGTGGCAGAAAACCGATATTGATAAGGCGCGTATTAAAGGGGTTGGTTTAACTACCCAGCGTGCGACGCTCATTAATGTTGGTAAAGATGGCAAGCCGCTACGTCCAGCTATGACGTGGATGGACCAGCGTAAAGCTCAAGTGGATATGCGTCGGGTGAACCCACTCTTGCGTGGCGCATTGAAGCTGTTGCGCGTTGATGACACCTTTAAGCATTTGATGGGTGAAGCGGAGTGCAACTGGATTGCACAAAACCAACCTGAAGTTGTGCAGCAAACACATAAGTTCTTGCTGCTATCAGGCTATTTAACGCATCACCTGTGTGGTGAGTACGTGGACTCGGTGGCGAGCCAGGTAGGCTACATACCGTTTGATTACAAGAAACTACGTTGGGCCGGCAAAGCTGACCCTAAATGGCAGGGCCTAGATGTTAAGCGTGAATGGTTGCCGGATCTTGTTGAGCCGGGCAAGCCATTAGGAAAAATTACCGCTGAGGCAGCTGGGGCAACGGGTATTCCAGTGGGTCTCCCATTGATTGCCTGTGCTGCAGATAAAGCCTGTGAGGTTTTAGGGTCAGGCGGTATTACCCCTAACGTGGGGTGCTTAAGTTTTGGTACTACGGCAACCATCAATATTGCGTCTGAAAAGTACTTTGAGCGTTTGCCGTTTATCCCGCCGTATCCCGCGGCCATGCCTAAAGTGTATAACTCTGAGGTTCAGATTTACCGCGGCTATTGGATGGTCAGCTGGTTTAAAGAGCAGTTTGGCTTTAAAGAACAGGTGAAGGCTGAAGAAGAAGGTTGTGCACCAGAAGAGCTATTCGACGAGTTGATTAAAGATGTGCCGCCGGGCTCTTTAGGTTTAATGCTGCAGCCGTATTGGAATCCGGGTGTGCGCGATCCGGGGCCAGAAGCTAAAGGCGCCATTATTGGCTTTGGCGATGCGCATACGCGCGGTCATGTTTATCGTGCCATTTTAGAAGGTTTGGCTTATGGCCTGCGAGATGGCCGTGAGCAGCTGGAGAAGGCGCGCAAGGTCAAAATTGATACTTTGCGCGTATCGGGTGGCGGTTCGCAATCAGATGCTGCTATGCAGCTCACAGCGGATATCTTCAACTTGCCAGCCTGTCGCCCGCATACGTTTGAGACATCGGGTCTTGGCGCGGCAATTAATGTTGCGGTTGGTCTAGGGTTGCAGCCAAATTTTGAAACAGCAGTAGCGAAGATGACGCGTGTTGGTGATATTTTTGAGCCGCAGCCGCAAGCTGCTTTGCTTTACGACGAGCTGTATAAAGATGTTTATCAGAAGATGTATAAGCAACTGCAGCCGCTGTATAAGCGTATTCGCGAGATTACGGGCTATCCCGCCTAGTGCAGTAGTTTTGACTGCTCCAGTGGAGCAGGGCGCCCTAGGATAAAGCCTTGGGCGTAATCAACGCCTAATTTCTGTAGCGCTTTAAGGTCATCGTTGTGTTCTACGTGGCCGGCAATGGTGCGCGCGCCCATGATCTTCGAAATTTTCAGAATCGCAGCGACAACAGTAGCGTTAACAGGGCTGCGGTTCAGGTTATTGATTAAGTGGCCGTCCAGCTTGATGTAATCAAATGGTAGCTTCTGTAGTCCTAGTACGGCTTGTAGGTTGTAGCCGAAGTGGTCGACGCAGAACTTCACGCCAGTATTTGCGAGTGACTCAAATAACAGCGTAGCGGCATTAAAGTGACTTAGTACATCTTCTTCTTTTAGTTCTAAGCACAACCTTTGTGGTGCAATACTGTGCTTGCTAATCATGCGCTGAATGTCTTTGCTCAGATCACGGTGCAAAATGGTATCTGCACATAGATTGACCGAAACATGGGCGACTTCAGAGCTAATGGTTGGATCGCTCGAGAGGGCGCGCACAACGGTGTTGAGTACCCAATAATCAACTTCGCGCGTAAGGTTGGCGCGTTTTGCCTGCCGGAAGAAGTCTTCGATTTTAATTTCGCGGTGTTCTTTGGGGAGGCGGATCAGTGCTTCGTAATGGCTCAGAGAAGGTGCGTTGTCGCGTGTATCCATCACCGGTTGTAAGTGAATATTGAAACCGTCTTCGCGAATCAATTGCTTGATTAATGTTTCCCAGTAGCCGGCTTCTACGGATAGGGTGCGTTGTTCTTTTTCTGGCAGGTCTTCGTAAACTACGGGTTCTGCTGCTGCGTTGGTTTTAGCGTAGTAGCAAGCGGCATCGGCCCTTCTAAGCCAATCAGCTGGTGTGCCGTCTTCGTCAGATGACAGTGCAACACCAATCGATGCGCTCAAGTGGAACGACTGTTGGCCGATCACAATAGGGTGTTCGCTAATGCGTTCAGCTAGCTTGCCCGCTAAGTCGGTGACGTTCTCAGCGGACGCGTCTTGCGCGAGAAGGCAAAACTCATCACCACCTAAGCGCGCAACCAAGTCGCCGTCACGGGTGTTTTTACGTAGTAATTTACCGAGTTTTTCTAGTAGGCCATCGCCGACTTCGTGACCGAAAGTATCGTTAACCTTCTTGAAGCCGTTTAGGTCGATATAGCAGAGTGCCTTCACTTGGGCATGGCGAGCACTAAAGGCTTGATCAAGTTGGGCTCTAAATTCGCGGCGATTGGCGAGGCCAGTCAACGGGTCTTTGTGCGCTTGCTGGGCTAAGGCTTCGGTGAGTCTGCGTTGGGCGGTGATGTCTTCCGCTACAACGAGTACTTCATCGGGTGTTGCGTCTGGCATTTTGCGCGCTGTAAT
>JAPPPA010000088.1 GCA_028817755.1 Gammaproteobacteria bacterium
TACCGTCTGCGCCATTGGCTTATTCTGTTGTGCTCGGCATTTGGATATTTCCAGACCGGTGTTTCTAGTCATTACGCTGTTTATTGCTGGCCACGCCTTAGGGCATGTTGTTGAAATCATTGCCGGTCTTTTACCGCATAGCCATTGGTACATTGACATTCCGCTGGTATTTTTACCTGCTTGCCTATTAACCTTGGCTGCGTTGCCAAAAAATTGGGCACGACTTACGCAAACCTAAACCACAGAAGACACACTGATGCGCCTAGCCCAACCCGTCGACCGAATCTTTATTTTTGCCGCCGTGGGCATTGCGCTAGCAAGCTGGCAATTTGGCTTTAATATCGGCGCATACGAAACCATTTTCTTTGAGCATGTATTTGGTATTTGGGTTGCCAGCATGGCCGTCTTATTGGCCTGCTTAATCTTGCCGTTAGACCGCCGCCCGATTGGCAAATGGGGCTTATTTGCGCTCGCCAGCCCAACACTGTGGATTGTGAGCCAAGTAATGAGCTACGCCAGCAATGGCGCTTTTGCTTGGTTGAGCTTTTTTATCGGCACCGGGGTACTGGTCATCGCACTGCCTTATGTAGCCTTTGTGTTGATCTCTATTACCCAAACCGAAGGCCAAGCCTTACGCTCTCGTCGCCATTTAACGGGCTTAGTCGCTATTGCCTTTGCGATGGGTACGCTCGGCTTAACTGTTGGCGACAACCACTTCTTCCTGCTTAGCTGTGACGACTTTGTGCGTGCTGGTGCTTATGTGCCAGATGACTGTTGGACAGCGCCGCAGCCTTAGCATTTCACGAAAAGTGCTTCGACAAGCTCAGCACGAACGGTGGATACCCAATCAAACAGCAATAACCGCTAGTCCTGAGCCCGCCAAAGGACGGGCTCAGTATGAGCAAGCTTTTATTTACTAGGCTCCCAACCCGGCGGTTTAAAGATACGACCAAACCACTCCCCTACTGACTTTGCTTTGAACAAGTCACGAAAGAAGCCGCCGAACTCATAGAACTGCACCTTAAACGGATTCACGGTATTAATCGGCGTGGTGAGGCCGTAGTTTGGAATCTCTTCTTCACGCTGAAAAGTACCGAACATGCGGTCCCAAATAATGAAGATACCGCCGTAGTTCTTATCCAAATATTTTTCATCAGAACCGTGGTGCACACGATGGTGCGAAGGTGTATTCATAACCTCTTCCAACGGCCCTAACTTGCCGATCATCTCGTTGTGAATCCAGAACTGGTATACCTGCACCATAATTTCGCCAGCAAAGACAAACACTGGATGCACGCCAGCTAGCACCAAAAGCAAGTAGAAGGTGCCCGACAAAACCGGATCAAACACACTAAAGCGAAACGCCGTAGCGGTGTTCATTATGGGTGAGCTGTGATGCACCGAATGCGCCAACCAAAGCAAGCGAATACGGTGAGCAGCACGGTGCTCCCAGTAGTAGACAAAATCCGCAGCAATCACCGCGACCACACACATCCAACCCGTTACCGGCAACTGCCAGGTAATGTTGTCGTAAATGTAGAAATACAACATCACAAACCCGGCAAAAATAAATACCTCAGACAGGTAAAACGGTATCTGCGTAGCGATGCTGGACAGCGTTTCTACAAAACGAGAGCCGCTGGCGCGCTTGGTCACAACGTCGTTCAAAATCTCTAGCGACAAAAACGCAATGGCAAATACCAAGGTCCAGTCGTAAACGCTAAAACTTAAGGTTTCGATGTACGCGAGTAGCGGATTTCCATAAACCGCGTCTACGTAATACTGTTCAAAATCTTCCATCACTATCCCTTAGCGTTTGCCTAAATACACGGTGCTTTTCTGTGGCTGCAACCATGCGTCCACTTCGTGTTCTTCAAAATCGGTGTTAAATAACAAATCTTGGCGACTGGCGTTTTCTGCCCAATGCAGCAATACCGAATCTGCACCATGTGAGGCTTTGGCCTCGTAACGCCCCGCCTCGACTTTCACCACACTGGCGGTATCAGGCTGGCTGGCATCAGCTACGCGATAACCCACGGTGACACGCACCGTTTGCGCGGCGTGGTTGTAGTCGCTATACACCACCACAACGGTCTTATTAGCTTGCACTTGGTTTAAACGGCGCGGAAAACCAGCTTCGTAAATACCATTCCACAACGCCATCAATTCTTTTTCATTGGCAGCGTTCACGTCCAATGTGCGACTCAAGCCCGCAACGAAAAACGCAGCGCGATAGTCAGCGGGTTTCGCGTTAGGTTTCGCGGTCTGCGGCTGAACAGGCTCAGCAACTGATGCTGTTGGATTCGCCGCGAATTGCAATGTGGTCGGTTGAACCGGCTTTTGATCTGTTGGCACAGCTACTTGGGAAGGCGAAGCTGATGATTGAGCTGTCTGCGTACCATCCCATTCATAGTCAGCATATTGCTCTTCCAATTGCGCGCTATAACCTAGCCCAACGTACACATCACCCGTGGTGATGATGTAACCGAAAAACAGAAACATAAATACCGTTAACACGGCATAAAGAAACGTGAGCAGGCCGTTACGTTTCGGCAACTGCGTTCTATCTAATGCGGACATGCTTACCCCAAGCTCCCAAGTAATGTATTTGCAGCAGATAACGACGCTTGGCGTAACGCCGCGAACTCCGCCAAACGGCTGGCATCGGTTTCATCGCTAACCAGCGGCGTTAATGCTTCAACGTTGAAATAAATACCGCTTACCCCTGCAGCTGTTGCTTGTACTGCCTCAAGCTTCGCGGTTGGATAGGCAGCAGCCAATTCAACGGCAATTTTGGCTATGAAGTCATGCGTCCAGCGTTGCATTTGGGCCGCCAGTTCTGGTCGTGTGCTACCCGCCATAATCAAGGCACTGGCAACACGCACCACATGGCCGTCGCTGTATTGCGGATCAAATAGAATTTCAATGAGTTGCTGAGCTTTAGCGACGCCTTCTAGCTCATTCGGAACTGCATCAACAAGCTGCTGCGTAAGCTCATCTGACTGCGTGAGGTAACGCGTTACTAGGCTATTCAGCAACTCGTCTTTATTACCCACGTTATGCCGAATCAACGGCCTAGCTAAGCCTGACTCTTCTGCGATTTTTTCTAAAGTAGCGCCGTCTACGCCACAACGCGCCACGCAACGCTCAAAAGCGTCTAATATGAGTTCGGCCCTTTCGGCCTTTTTGCTTGGTCTGCCCATGTCACTACTA
>JAPPPA010000233.1 GCA_028817755.1 Gammaproteobacteria bacterium
AACACATACTTGATGGATGCCCATGCACAGGGCAAGCGAGTGGTTGTGATTATTGATGAGGCCCAGCAGTTGAGTCGTGACGTGTTGGAAGAGATTCGCCTGCTGACCAATTTAGAAACCGCGAATGAAAAATTAATGCGGATTATTTTGGTGGGGCAGCCAGAGCTCCAAGCCATGCTAGCGCGTAATGACCTTCGCCAATTGAGTCAACGGATTACCGCGCGGTCACATATTTCACCCTTAAATGCCAAAGATACCGCTGCCTATGTGCGCCATCGCGTGCGGGTTGCGGGTGGCCATCCTGATATTTTTACTGCGGCAGCGTTAAAGCGAATTTACAAACTCAGCGCGGGCATTCCCCGTGTTGTCAATGTGCTGTGTGAGCGTAGCCTTATGGGCACCTATGGTCGCGAAAAACGGCGCGCGACGGTGGCTATTGTGAATCAGGCGGCAGTGGAGTCCTTGGGTATAAAAAGCCGCTCAAATTGGCCTTTATGGGCACTGCTAGCGCTAGCTGTGACGGCGGTAGCTGCGCTGGCGGGTTGGAAAGTAGCGGATTGGGCGAGTGGCGATACGGCGGTGGAGGCTGAAGCGTCGGCCGCTCCAGCAGAGTCGGCCGTCACGAGTACTAATGAGCCAGAAGCTGAGCCGTTAAAGCTGGCAGGTAGTAATCCGGACTATCTGGCGCAGCAGTTGGCGCGCCAATGGCAACTGAGTCCAGATGCCATTGATCGAGAGAGCTTATGTCAGCAGCTTAATGCTGAAGTGGCTTGTATTAGTGGTAGTGGAAATTGGCGTCTGTTGCAGTTGATTGACCGCCCAACCCTGCTAACCCTGAATCATGCCAACGCGTTGGTTGAGCTGCTGCTGCTTTCTAGTGATGGCAAAACGGCGACCGTGCTGACTGATGCTGGTCCTCAGGTTGTTGCGCTCAACAAGTTGTTGGGTTTGTGGAATGGTAATTACACCGCGCTGTACCGTAATACCAGTGGCAGTCAGCTTATCGAGCCCGGCCAAAAACACCCGAGTGTGGCGTGGTTGCGTAAGCGCATAAGCATGGCGGATGGCTTGCCAGTCATTCAGGGTGCAAAGGCCGAGTTGTATGACACGTCGTTACGCCTGCGAGTGGAAGATTTTCAAACCCGTTATGGCGTGGCGCCAGATGGTTTAGTCGGCGCTCATACCTTGGCCTTGCTCGATAATTTGGCGCCTGAAATTGGCACGCCTCGCTTAATTCGGGAGGCGCGTTAATGAGCTATATATTAGATGCCTTAAAGCGCGCAGAGCAGGAGCGCCACATCGGCCAAATGCCAAATGCGGCTGCAGCGCCTGCAGCGGATGATTATTTTGATGAGCCGCGACGTTGGCCTTGGTTGGTGCTGCTATTCGTGGTTCTGGCCGTAATTGTTGCAGCGGTAGCTTATTGGCTTGCTGGCGCTGGCAATCAAGCTGTCACAAGGCCTGTGCAGTCGTCAGTTCAGTCGACTTCGGCACCTACTGCGGCAGCTGTAGAAGTTTATAGCGAGCCGGAAGCTTCGCTGCCAACGCGAGTCACTGCGGTGACGCTAACGCCCCAAGTGATTGAGCAAACCGCGCCACTGTCTTCGGCGGCTGAGGTTGAGGAAGCTCCACAAGAAGCCGTTAAGTCGGATTTGGCGTCACAGCCTACAGAAGCGTCTGCTGCATTCGCGGAGCCAGCACCACAGTTTGAGCCAGCAAGCGAGCCCAAAGTTGCTGAGCAGTCGGAAGCCAGCTTCGTTGAACCCGTGCCGGCGCCAGCGCCAGCGCCTGAGCCAGTAGCCGTTGCTGAAGAGTCGCCGAGCCATTCGTTGCCATGGCTAAAAGAGATGTCGCCCAGCTTTAGACGCTCGGTGCCGAATATCGACATTCAATTCCACCGCTACACCGACAACCGCTCACGCAGTTTTGTGATGGTGGACGGCGTACGTTATCGCGAAGGCCAGATCCTAAAATCTGGTCCTACGGTGGAACGAATCGTAGAAGAAGGTTTGGTCCTGCGTTGGCAGGGCGAGCGCTTTGTTTACCCAATAGGCGGCTAAGTTAACCGCCTATTGGGTTAAGTCTTTAGGCAGACGCCGGAATATCCGGCACGGCAATGTCACCTAATTCGCGGGCAATACGCTTAGCTGCGCGGTGGCCCGACATGAGCGCGCCGAGTACCCCGTGGCCGGCGCGGGTATTAGCTCCAGCGAGGAACAAGCCTTCAATTGGGCCAGCATAACCAGGGCGATGCTCGAAGAACTGCTCAGGCGTCGCAGCAAGGCCGTAGCCGGTGCCGTCGGTGGCGCGGGTGTAGCGAATATGTGACATTGGTGACGCCGACTCGCAGAACACGACGTTCTCTTTAGAGCCCGGGAATAGCTCGTCTACGCGACGAATCATGTCTTCTTCAATTCGTTGCTTCAGTTCTAAGTAGTGGTCTGACTTTTTGTAGTCCCACTGCTCGGCACCTTTCTGATCAATACCCCAGTCGGCGGCTTTGCCAGAGAGTACGGTCATGGCTTCAACGGTTTGAATGCCTTCTGGTGCGTGGTGCGTAGTATTCGGATCTTTTAGGCTGCCGCTAGTGATGTAGGCGCCGCGTGGTTTCATGTCACCTGCGGTATCGTAGAAGCCTTCAAAGTCGTAGTCGTCAAACGCCCAGTAGTTAGCGGTGCGCATGCCGCGCTCACGCATATCGCCTTTAATGCCCATGCAGCTCATATAGATTGCTGCGGCCATTTCGAAGTTGCCGGTCTTTTGCTTCCACTCGTCTGGCACGTGCTCTGGTGCCAAGAGCTTGTCGAAGGTCACGCGAATGTCGGCGTTAGACAGTACGGCTTTGGCGCGTACTTCGTCTTGGCCTTTCTTGGTGGCTTCGGTACGCAAGCCAACGGCGCGACCGCCTTCAACAATAATTTCATCCACACCCTTGCGCAGATGCACGGTGCCGCCTTTGGCTTCGATGTATTCGGCCAGCTTGTCGGCAATGATTTGGCCGCCGCCTTTCGGATAGTAGGCGCCAGCAAAGTAATGGTTGGTTAAGCCAGCGTGTAGCGATGCCGCCACTTTGCTTGGCGGTACGCCGTAGTCGCCGCTTTGGCCGGCCATTACGGCTTGTACTTGCGGGTTGCTGGTGCAGTCGTCGAGTACTTCTTTCAGCGTGGCGCGTTGGTATTTGGCGGCTAAGCGGCCGCTGGTCATGGCCCAAACCGCCATGCCCATGCCGAGTTTGCCTTTCGCCGCATCGAGCTTGCCGATAAAGGCGTCGACTTCTTTTAGGAAGCGTACGTAGCGATCAATGCCCTTTTTGTCTTCTGGGAACATGTCGACAAAGCGGTCACGGAAGCGGTCGTGGCTAGCAGGAATAGGGAATTCGAAATCTGGAAACACCAAGGTATCGAAGCCGTTTTGATCCATTGGCTCGTAATCGAGGTGGATGCCTAGGCCGGCGAGTAAGCGTGGAATTTTGCCTTCTGGGCCGCAGTCACCAATGTAATGCAGGCCAATGTCGAAGTTGTAGCGGTTGTTAGGGCCGCCGCGGCTGAACTGGGTGCAGCAGCCGCCGGCTACGTAGTGGTGGTCAAATACCGCGACTTTTTTGCCTTCTTGCGCAAGGTAGGCGGCGGCGATTAAGCCCCCTAGGCCGGCGCCGACTACGGCAACATCAACCTCGGCGGGTACAGCGGCTTTTACGCGATCCTTGGTTTTATATGTTGGATCGTAATCGTGTTCGTCTTTTAAGCGCATTGTTCCTCCAGTGCGTCTTATCCGTTTGGGACCATCTGTCTGTATATTTTTTAATCAATGACAGCGGGTATCGGTTACGGCAAAATACGCGCCCTTTTTCGCTTTGGCAATGGCCGCAGGGTGCCTCTGGCTAAATAGAATGTGTCTCTGGTTTTGCGTCGGCTTCGTAATCGAGGCGCAGACGCGCAGCCTTAGTCATTCTAAGACCAGCGGGTGCAACGTGGAGTACGGAGTCGACGCAAATCCCCTGTGGGCGAACTTCTCGCGCCAGTTGGACTGCGTTGCATTGCTTGCCAAGGCGGTTAGCATTACCTGCGCAATGCGCCTTGCCAACTAACGCGAGAAGATTCGCAGAGCGCATATTCTATTTAGCCAGAGGCACCCACGATGAATGAAGTCGCCCGTATTTCTGTTGAATCTTTAGTGCAGCAACAGCCTGCGCGGCGCGGGCGTGCGGATGTCAGCCAGCTGAATAGCAAGAAGCTATATAAGCGTTTGCGCCGTAATGTGGGCCAAGCGATTATGGATTACCGCATGATTGAAGACGGCGACCGCATTATGGTTTGTTTGTCTGGCGGTAAAGACAGCTACGGCATGTTGGACGTGCTGAAGAGCCTGCAAATCTCAGCACCAGTCGATTTTGAGCTGTTTGCGGTGAATTTGGACCAAAAGCAGCCGGGCTTTCCCGAGCATGTGTTGCCTGAGTATCTAGAAAGTATCGGCCAGCCATTTGAAATTGTTGAGCGCGATACTTACAGCGTGGTGAAAGAGAAAACGCCAGAAGGTAAAACCACCTGTGCGCTTTGCTCGCGCCTACGCCGCGGTATTTTGTATGACTATGCGCGAGAGCACGGTTACAACAAAATCGCGCTGGGTCACCATATGGATGACATTGTTGAGACTCTTTTCTTAAACATGTTTCACGGTGGCAGCATGAAGGCAATGCCGCCTAAGCTGCTGAATGATGAAGGCGACGTCACCGTGATTCGCCCTCTGGCCTATTGCCGTGAAAAAGAGCTAGAGCGTTTGAGTGAGCTAAAGCAATTCCCAATCATTCCTTGCAATCTCTGTGGCTCGCAAGACGGCTTGCAGCGCCAAGTAGTAAAAGGCATGTTGCAGGGCTGGGATAAAGAACATCCGGGCCGTGTAGAAACGATCTTTAAGGCGGTTAAAAATATCGCGCCTTCGCAGCTGGCAGATACGAATCTGTTTGATTTCGCCAGCCTTGGCAGCAAAAGCCAAGGCTCTAGTGAGTGGCTGGTGCCGAATAAAGAGTGCGGCTAGGTAATAAGCCTAGCGTTATTCATAAACCGCTTGCCCGTATAGGTCGTATTCGTTGGCGCTGGTGATGGTGGCTTCAATTACATCGCCCACTTCTAGGTCGTAGGCGTCGGCAATATGCACCTTGCCGTCAATTTCTGGCGCATCTGCGGTTGAACGCCCAATGGCGCCCTCTGCGCTCACCTCATCAATGATTACGAGTTGTGTGGTACCGACTTTCGCTTGTAAGCGCTCAGCACTAATACGCTGGGCTACTTCCATAAAACGATTCCAGCGGTCTTTTTTGACGTCGTCTGGTACCGGGTCAGCTAGCTCGTTGGCGCCGGCGCCATCTACTGGTGAATATTCAAAGCAGCCAACGCGATCGAGTTGAGCTTCTTCTAGCCAATCCAGTAGTTCTTGGAACTCGGCTTCGGTTTCGCCGGGGAAGCCGACAATAAAGGTGCTGCGAATGGTGAGTTCTGGGCAGATCTCGCGCCAGCGTTTGATGCGCTCTAAGGTGTTTTCAGCAAATGCAGGGCGCTTCATGCGCTTGAGTACCGATGGGCTACCGTGTTGGAACGGAATATCTAAGTACGGCAGGATTTTGCCTTCCGCCATCAGCGGTATCACTTCGTCTACATGCGGATACGGGTAAACGTAGTGGAGTCGTGTCCATACGCCCAAGCTAGAGAGGGCTTCGCACAGCTCAAGCATGCGGCTTTTAACCGGCTTGCCACCCCAGAATGCGGTTTTGTATTTGATGTCTACGCCGTAGGCGCTGGTGTCTTGGGAGATGACGAGTAATTCTTTCACGCCCGCTTTGGCTAGGCGCTCGGCCTCATTCATAACGTCGCCGGCATCGCGGCTGACAAGTTTGCCGCGCATTGACGGAATAATGCAGAAGCTACATTTGTGATTACAGCCTTCAGAAATCTTCAAATAGGCGTAATGGCGTGGTGTTAGCTTCACGCCTTGAGGCGGTACTAAATCGGTAAATGGGTCGTGTTCTTTACTCGGCGGTACGTATTTATGAACCGCACTGACAACATCTTCATACTGTTGTGGGCCGCTCACTGAAAGTACATTGGGATGCTCTTCGCGAATGGCGCCTTCTTCTACACCCATGCAGCCGGTCACAATCACTTTGCCGTTTTCAGCAATGGCTTCGCCAATCGCGTCGAGTGATTCGGCTTTTGCGCTGTCGATAAAGCCGCAAGTATTGACCACCACAATGTCGGCATCATCGTAGTTGCCCACCACTTCATAACCGTCGGTGCGAAGCTGGGTAAGAATGCGTTCAGAGTCTACTAGCGCCTTAGGGCAACCCAAGCTAACAAAGCCAACGCGGCCTTGTGATTTGTTGTCGGTGGAAGATGACATCGTCTAATTGGTCGGTGCAAAAACGCGTATTGTAACGCCGCAAGGGCCATAAGCTTAGCTTTAGCGCCATAAACACTTGCGTGTAAGGGCCAATCTGGCATGATTAGGCAGTTAAAAGGA
The DNA here is from genome assembly GCA_028817755.1 of Gammaproteobacteria bacterium. Taxonomy (GTDB): domain Bacteria; phylum Pseudomonadota; class Gammaproteobacteria; order JAPPPA01; family JAPPPA01; genus JAPPPA01. The sequence goes on from JAPPPA010000233.1 coordinate 6,514, forward strand.
GTGCGGCGCATAGATGCCGCTAGCAATTAATAATTCAAGCACAGTAGGGAGACTGCCTGCCATGTCGCAAAAGGCCCCAATTCAGGCTTTTCTTAGCCGCGTCGAACAACACCCGAACAAAGTTTACTTACGCCAACCTGTAAATGGCGTTTGGAATGAATACACTTGGGCTCAAGTAGCCGATCAAGTAGCGCGCATGGCAACTGCGCTGAAAGCTTTGGGCGTTGGCCCAGGCGATGTTATCGCTACTTCTGGCCGCAACACCGCGCACTGGATTATGGGAGATCTAGCTGCGTTGTATGTGGGCGCATGTAATGTTGGTCTGTATCCGAAAATGTCTGGTGAGCACATTGAGTTCGTAATGAAGCATTGCGAAGCCAAGGTTTTGCTGATCAACCCTGCGGAAGATGTTGCCAACGTTGCTGCAAACACCCCTGCGGGCGTTATCAAAATTGGTGCGCCTTACGAAGAAGTTAACTGCGATGTGGATCATCAGTGGGATGACCTTGTTGCTAACAACGAGCCAATGGCTACGCCGCATGAAGCGCAAGACAGTGATTTAGCAACGCTAATCTATACTTCTGGTACCACTGGTAACCCTAAAGGCGTTGAACTACGTCTTGGTGGCGTTAAGTGGGCGATGGAAGGTCTAGTTAAGAAGCTTGGCGATGCTGACCCAGAGCCACGTTGGTTCTCTTACCTGCCACTAGCGCACGTATTTGAGCGTGGCGTAGTTGGCTTGGCCAGTGTTTACATGGGTGCTGAGGTTTCATTCCTTGAAAACCTAAACACCTTGCAGCGCGACCTAGTATCAGTAGCGCCTACCCGTATGGTTGGCGTGCCGCTAGTGTGGCAGCGTTTCCAAGCGGGTATCTTGCAGAAGATGCCTGAGAAGAAACTAAACACCTTCCTTAAAATCCCTGTTCTTAGCGGTATGGTTAAGAAAAAGATCAAAGAAGGTTTGGGTCTACAAAACTCGAAGATCAATATTTCAGGTGCGGCGCCATTAGCTCCAGCAACTATCGAGTTCTTCACCAAATTGGGTCTACCGATTTCTCAAGGTTACGGCATGTCTGAGAACATGGCTTATACCTCTATCGACTTCCCTACTCACAATATGATCGGTTCTGTAGGTAAGCCTCTGCCTGGTTGTGAAACTCACATTAATGACGAGGGCGAATTGCTTATCCGTCACCCAGCGGTATTCAGTGGTTACTACAAAGACGCTGAGAAAACTGCTGAGACCATTACTGACGAAGGTTGGATGCATACCGGTGACCGTGCGCGTATTGACGAGAACGGTTACCTATTTATCACCGGCCGTGTGAAAGATCTCTTTAAGACTGATAAAGGTAAGTACGTTTCGCCTGTACCGATTGAAGGCAAGTTGAGCAAAAATGGCTATATCGAATCACTATGCTTAATTGGCGCTGGTCAGAAGCAGCCAGTGATGGTTTGTACGACTTCAGAAGCGGCGAAAGACGTCAGCGATGAAGATGTGGCAGCAAGTATTGAAGCCAGTGTTCTAGAGTTGAATAAAGACCTAGAAAATCACGAGTTTATTGCTAAGACAATCGTAAGCCGTACGCAGTGGACTATTGATGAAGGCCATTACACACCAACAATGAAAGTGCGCCGTCACTTTATTGAAGAGCTGTATAACGAGCAGATTCCTAACTGGTATCAAGAAGATGCCGAGGTTATTTGGATCTAAGCGTTCTTCACGCAATAAAAAAGGCCCCGAAAGGGGCCTTTTTTATGTCTATCAGCTTAGCGCTGAAAGTCATTTAGTTGGCGCGGTGTAGCTCAACGCGGCGGTTTTGAGCGCGACCTTCTGCAGTGCTGTTATCAGCGACTGGAGAGCTTTCGCCTTTACCTACCGCAGTAAGGCGGTTTGCATCAACGCCGTTAGCGACTAGCCAAGCCAAAACAGCCTGAGCGCGTTGCTCAGAAAGCGTTTGGTTGTAGGCTTCTGGGCCGCTGCTGTCGGTGTGACCCACAACTTGGTAGGTGGCCTTGCTGTCTGCTTGGATAGCAGCTTTGGCAGCGTTTAGGTCTGTTTGAGAGCCAGATACTGAGGTTGACTTGTAAGCAAACGTAATTGAGTCAAAAGTAACTAGCTTCTTAGTTTCCTGAGGCGCTGCTTCTGCCGCGGGAGCAGCAGCTGGTGCTTTTGCTTCAGCATGACGGTGCTCGCATTCGGTTTTGGCTTGGCCGAATAGTGTTGGCCAAGCTACGCCACCATTGTCACGGTAAGCTGCTTCGGCACTCAGGCTAAAAGTTAGAGCCGCTGCTACAGCAAGAGTTTTTTTCATTTTTTGACTCCTAGTCATAAGTAAAAACGTGGCTAAAGGTTTCTGTGTGCCCTTGCCCGCTCAACGCACCATAACGGCTACGTAAACTTTAGGCAAAAAAAAGCCGCGATCGTGTCGCGGCCAAGGGTTCACGGAGAACCGGTACAGGCGCTAAGCCCATGTTCGATTATTCGCAGCCGTTAACTTCTTCTTCGTAGCTGCGAAACTGCACTGCTTTAGTGCTTTGTTCTATTGTTACCAGCTGGTAAGGCCGGGTGATCACGGTGGCGTAATGACAGTCACCGTTGGTGTCGGGTTTGGTTAAAACAACCTCAACCATTAATTCGTCTTGGTAATCTTCTACAGCAACAACATCAACGTTGTAACCGGTGCTGTTGGCGCGACCGTTAAAGACCGCAATTACCATGTCTTTGGAAAAATCAACTTGAGGAGGTGTGTCCCACTCGCCGTTGTCATGCCAAAGTTGCTCAAAAGCTTGCTGGCTTTTAACAACCATGAAACTACGGTTGTCTGTGTAGCTGCCGTCTTGGCCGCTTGCCAACACACTAAAACTTTTGTCTTCAGCGCAGTGAGCTGGGTCGCAGCTTGCTGCTTGAAGCGTGTTGTCTGCTGATGGGGCTGAACCTGAGCCACCGCCACAAGCGGCGAGGGTAAAGAACAGACTAATAGCAAACAGTTGCTTTAATACGTTCATCTTTTTTCTCCGTGAAGAGTATTGGTCACTCTTTGGCGACCATTAATATTTGATGAACGGATTATTTACCGTTTGTTCTGAATTTGCAACCGCTTGTCTGTTTTTTATACCGTTTATCGGCGTCAGTCTAGTAAAAACAACCACTTATCGTGGTGTTTTTAACCGAAGTTGATTCGGGCCTCTAGATTGGCACTGGAGTCGGCGTGTCGTAATGCTTCTTCCAAGGTGATGATATCGCTCTTATATAGGCCGACTAAGGCGCTATCGAAGGTTTGCATGCCGCGAGCGGTGCTTTTCTCCATAGCTTCGGCTACTTCGTCAAACTGTCCGTCGCGAATGAGCTCAGCGATGTGGGCGTTGTTAATCAAAACTTCAACCGCGGCAACACGGCGGCCATTGCGTGTTTGTACGAGTCGTTGTGAGACGATGGCCTTGAGGTTGAGAGAGAGGTCCATCAGCAATAGACGGTGCATATCCTCTGGGAACATATTGAGAATGCGATCTAATGCTTGGTGAGCGTTGTTGGCGTGCAGGGTGGAAATGCAAAGATGGCCGGAGCCGGCCAATTCCACCACGGATTCCATGGTTTCGCGCTCTCTGACTTCGCCAACCAAGATCACATCCGGCGCTTCGCGGAGTGCCGAGCGCAGGGCGTTGGCGTAGCTATGCGTATCGGTACCGACTTCGCGTTGGTTCACAATGCTTTTCTGGTTGTTGTGAACAAACTCAATGGGATCTTCAATGCTGAGGATGTGGCCGCTAGCGCTGGCATTTCGATAGTCGAGCATTGAGGCCAGCGTAGTGGTTTTACCGGAGCCAGTCGCACCCACCACCAACACCATGCCGCGTTTTAGCATGGAAAGTTCTTTCAGAGATTCGGGCAGCTGCAAGGTATCGATGTGCGGGATATCGCTTTTGATATAACGCAACACCATGGCGACATTGCCGCGCTGGTGAAAGGCGTTAACGCGAAAGCGCCCTAAATTGGGTTCGTGTAAAGCAAAGTCGAGTTCAAGGTTGTCTGTGAACTGCTCAATTTGGCGCTCGTTCATGAGCGCGTGAGCGGCATCTTTCACGGCGCGAGGCGTTAGTAGGGTCTTACCAACCGGCGTAATACGGCCGTCGATTTTCACTTGCACCGGTGAGTCTGAAGTAAAAAACAGATCTGAGCCGTCACGCTCAACCAGTAATTGTAGATAAGGCTTAATAACCATGATGTGCTCTACAGCTTGTTATCTGGGTTGTCGGCTTCGTAATCCACCGTGCTGAGGTGTTCGTCGGTACTGCCGAGGTCCTCGGCATCTTGGCCTTCCAATTTGATGCGTAGGCGCAGCTCGTTCTTCGAGTCAGCGTTGCGAAGCGCCTCTTCATAGGTGATCTCGCCACTTTCATAGAGGTCGAATAGGCATTGATCGAAGGTTTGCATGCCGAGCTCACGCGATTTGGCCATGATGCCTTTGATGGCATCCGTTTCGCCTTTGAAAATCAGGTCTTTTACTAAGGGGGTGTCGAGCAGGATTTCCATCGCGGCGGCACGGCCCTTGCCTTCGGCTTTAGGTAATAAACGCTGAGAAATAATGCCGCGCATATTCAGTGACAAGTCCATCAGGAGCTGTTCACGGCGCTCTTCTGGGAAGAAGTTAATAATGCGATCCAGCGCTTGGTTAGCGCTGTTAGCGTGTAGCGTGGATAAGCAAAGGTGGCCGGTTTCGGCAAAGTGAATGGCGTGCTCCATGGTTTCCATGTCGCGGATTTCGCCAATCAGAATGACGTCTGGTGCTTGTCGTAAGGTGTTCTTCAGCGCGGCGTGCCAGTTGTCGGTATCGACGCCCACTTCGCGCTGGGTAATAACGCAACCTTGATGCGGGTGTACGTACTCGATCGGGTCTTCGATCGTAATAATGTGCCCTTGGGTGGTCTTGTTACGGTGTCCTAGCATGGCCGCCAATGTGGTCGATTTACCAGAGCCGGTGCCGCCTACGAGTAGCACGAGGCCGCGTTTGCTCATCACTACATCGCGTAATACCGATGGCAAATTCAGATCGTCGAAATCAGGGATTTCAGTTGTAATAGTCCGCAGTACGGCGCCAACATGGCCTTGCTGTACAAAGGCATTTACACGGAAACGACCAACGCCGGGTGGTGCAATCGCAAAGTTGCACTCGTGTGTGGCTTCGAATTCTTTGGCTTGTTTGTCGCTCATCATTGAGCGAACCATCACCGCGCTCTGTTCTTCAGTCAGTGCTTGTTTGCTAACTGGCTGCACCTTGCCATCGATTTTCATCGCGGGCGGAAAGCCGGCGGTAATAAATAAGTCTGAGCCGTCACGCTGCTTCATAGCAGCTAACAAGTCGCGGACGAATTTTATGCCCTGATCTCGCTCCATGTTCGCTCCTAGAACTGTTCTTTATTTGCAGCTTTATGGCGTGCGGCTTCGCGGCTGATCACGCCTTCTTTAACCAGCTTCTGCAAGCATTGGTCGAGCGTCTGCATGCCAACCTTTTCACCAGTTTGGATGGCGGAATACATTTGCGCCACTTTGTTTTCGCGAATGAGGTTCCGAATAGCCGGTGTGCCAATCATGATCTCGTGAGCGGCTACGCGGCCACCGCCTTGTTTCTTCAGCAAGGTTTGCGAAATAACCGCTTTGATTGATTCGGAAAGCATGGAGCGCACCATGTCTTTTTCGGCCGCAGGGAATACATCCACAATCCGGTCGACGGTTTTCGCGGCTGAGCTGGTATGCAGCGTGCCGAATACTAAGTGCCCTGTTTCTGCGGCAGATAGCGCCAAGCGAATAGTTTCCAAGTCCCGCATTTCGCCAACTAAAACAACGTCTGGATCTTCCCGCAGCGCCGAACGCAGCGCATTGCTAAAACCGTGTGTATCGCGATGTACTTCACGCTGGTTCACTAGGCATTTTTTGCTTTTGTGAACGAATTCGATGGGGTCTTCAATGGTGAGAATGTGGCCAGCATGGTTTTCATTAATGTAATCCACCATGCCTGCCAGTGTGGTTGACTTACCTGAGCCGGTTGGGCCGGTCACTAAAACAATACCGCGTGGGGTATTGGCAATGTCTTTAAAAATGGACGGTGCGTTGAGCTGCTCAAGCGTCAGGATTTCGCTTGGAATGGTACGGAAGACCGCACCAGAGCCGCGGTTATGGTTAAAGGCGTTTACCCTAAAGCGCGCAAGGTTGGGGATTTCGAAAGAAAAATCGGTTTCGAGATTCTCTTCGTACTCTTTGCGTTGGCGGTCATTCATGATGTCGTACACCATGTCGTGCACGTCTTTATGTTCCATGGCCGGTAGGTTGATGCGTTTTACATCTCCGTCTACACGAATCATGGGCGGCACGCCCGCAGATAAGTGCAAATCTGAAGCGCCGTTTTTAACCCCAAACGCCAGCAGCTGCGCGATATCCATATTGTCATTCCCCTTTAATGATTCTAGTGCGCGGTGGTGCTAATGCTTGAAGTCTGGCAAGGCGTTATAGTTGCTCGCTAACCCGTGGCCTGCACTTATCTGCCGCTTTATACCTTGGTATCGTAACGCCGATATTCAGCCCCGCCAATACTGCATAAGAACCCTGCGAATAAATCTGTGATTGATATTGCCGCTAACCTTGACGTTGTTCGTCAGCGCATTGCCACTGCCGCGGCTAATGCGGGACGAAATCCGGCTGACGTTACGCTGATTGCCGTGAGTAAAACCAAGCCTTTGGCGTTGGTTGAGGCGGCGCTGGCGGCTGGGCAAATAAGCTTTGGTGAGAACTACGCGCAAGAGTTGCAAGAGAAAAGCCAGCAGCAAGCGGCTGACTGGCATTTTATTGGGCCCTTGCAAAGTAATAAGACCAAGCTGATCGCGAATCAGGCGCAGTGGGTGCATAGCATTGATCGCTTAAAAATTGCTCAGAGACTGAGTGACCAGCGGTCTGCGGAACTGCCGCCGCTGAATGTTTGTATTCAAGTGAATATCAGTGATGAACCGCAAAAGGCTGGTGTGCCTGTGAACGAGGTGGCTGAGTTGGCCGCCCAAATCAAGCGGCGACCGAATGTGGTTTTGCGAGGTTTAATGTGCATTCCGAAACCCGATGATGCAGGCGCTTTCGAGCGGATGCGAGATTTGTTTGAGCAGCTTAATGAGGGAGGCTGCCAGTTGGATTGTTTATCAATGGGTATGAGCAGTGATTTTGAAGCCGCGATTGCCGCCGGTGCGACGCATGTACGTGTCGGTACCGCTATTTTTGGAAGTAGAAAATGAAGCGCCTTGTTCTGGTCTTAGGTTTGCTGTGCAGCGCGGTCGCTTTTGCGGGCCAGGATGGCAGTTGTATAGAGCAGGCGCTTGCGCAGGCGGAGAATTCAACAACGGTGGCGGAGCTGCGTCAGCAATGTGAACAAACTTCCCAAGATGCACTGGCGGAGAGAGCGCAACAAGAGCGGGTAAGCAGCCAAAACCCCTTTGCCATGACCGCGCACAAACCTAACTACTTGTTGCCCTACAGCTACAACATGCGCCCCAATGCTTTGGATTTGTATGGTTATGACTTGCAGCGGCCTGAGCTTAAATTTCAGATCAGCTTCAAATTTCCGATTGGTCCATCGTTTTGGAATGACCGTACTCAAGTTTATGGCGCTTATACCAATCACAGT
>JAPPPA010000326.1 GCA_028817755.1 Gammaproteobacteria bacterium
ATAGGGACCGCCCAATGATTGTAACTTGTGTACGGTTGCGGCGTCTTGAACATTTTCAGCTAGCGTGTTGATACCTAACTCGGAGGCAACTTCGCACATGCTTTTCACTAGGGCTTCATGAGCAGGGTTAGTACTAATGTCGGTAATAAACTGGCCGTCTATCTTCATGATGTCGAAGGGCAGTTTGATCAAATGTTCAAAGCTACTGTGCCCACTACCAAAATCATCTAAAGCCAATTTACAGCCCATTGATTTCAAGGCTTGTAAGAATGACGAGGCCGCATCGATGTTGTCGAGACGTGCTGTTTCTGTGATTTCAAAACATACGTTCTCTGAGCTGACTTTATATTGCTCAAATAATCCACGAATGGTTTCTAAAGAAGGAGGATGGCAGATTGTTTGTGCGGATAAGTTAATTGATATCCAGCGCCAGTTATTGCCCTTGGCATGACCAGCAAAAGTTTTCAGTGCGGCTTCGATTACGTGGTGGTCGTAACGCATGCTTAGGCCGAAGGTTTCAAGCGCGGGGAGATACACATCTGGTGATAAGCGCTCACCATTTTCGAGTTGAATAGCGGTCAGTACCTCACAATGCCGGACCCCATTTAAGTGCTTTTGTAACGGAACAACCGGTTGGCCGTATACCTCCAGCTGGTTGTTATCTAAAGCGGTTTTGACCTGATTAATAAGGGTGATGTTTTGGGCGTGGTCACTCACCATTTTGTCGCCGTCCAACCACAGGTGGAAGTTATTGCGACCGTTATTCTTGGCGACGTAACAGGCAATATCAGCGCGCGACAATGCTTGTTTTGCGGACTCTATGTTGTGATCAATAACGGCAATGCCAATGCTCACGGTTGAGGAGAAAGGTTGGCCGTTATAGTGAAAGTTAGATTCGGCAATACGGTTGCGTAGCTGATTAGCAAAGGCCGTGGCTTGATTGGTGCTGAAGTCGTTTAAAAGGATCGCGAATTCATCACCACCTAAGCGGGCCACGATGCCTTGTGCGTTGGTGCAGGATTGTAATAACTGACAGACGTGTTTCAGCAAAGCGTCTCCTGCTTCATGTCCGGCGCTGTCGTTAATGATTTTGAATTGATCTAAGTCTAAGTAGAGCAGCGCGTGGCTGCCGTTACTGTCTTTAGCCGCTTTAACGGTAGCTTTCAGCTTGTAATCAAATTCTGCACGAGTGTAGGCCTTGGTAAGTGGGTCGAGCTTGGCTATATGGAGCCGTTTCTCTTCGGCGATAATATTGGCAGTAATGTCGCGAGAGGTGCTGACTAGCGCGATATCTTCACCATTGCCATTGGGTACCAGTTGCGTATGGCTTTCGAGCCACACGGTATTGCCGTTTTTGGCGATGAAGCGGAATCTGCTCGGGCCGCTGGTGAGTGTTTTCAAGCCAGGCTCTGCAAACAGCTCTTTTACAGTTGAGCGATCTTCCGGGTGCAAAAAACGGCTTGGTGTATGGCCAAGAATTTCTGCTCGCTGATAGCCGAGTACGGCTTCTACGGCTTTATTCACGTATACGTAACGCCCTAACGAGTCGTGCAACAAAATAATGTCTTGGCTGTGGTTTGCAACGAGTTGTAGACGCTGTTCCGTGCTGTTGAGCTGGTCTTTAATAGACGCAATTTGCTGGCTGGCTTGAGCGCGGTCACTGCGATATTTTTCAGCCTTACCGCTGGCACCCAAATAGTCGGTATAGATACGCTCGACGGAAAATGCAGCTGGAATAAGGCATATACCTAAGGCAATGGCGAGATAGGCGTAGTAGTGGATCTCTGCTGGCAGCATTGGGTTAACAGACAGCAGCATGATGGTTTGTGGTAGGAAACCAGCGAAATAGCGAGAGACTGACGTACACACATAGGCTGCGTTGATAAGGCAGATACAGGCCATGATGGCGGGCATGACGTATAAGGTTGGGTCGCCGCTAGTGGCTGCCATATATTGAGGAATAGTCCAATACCAGCCTAATAAAAACCTGTATAGCCAAAGCTGGCTTTTTATTTCATTAAATCGGTTATGTGATTTCTGTAGGTATTCGCGGTAGAAAAAATAGCCGAACAAAGAGGTCACAAGAAACCCAATTGCGCTCCAAGTAAAGAGTAGGGCTAGGTTGGTTCGGCTATAGAACACATAACTGAGAATTAGAATGCCGCCTATTCCGGTCAGTGCATCTGACAGCAGCAAGGTAATTGCGCCCCGGTGCGGGTTTAGACTCCAATGCCCCTGATTTTCTTCTTTTACTGGTGCCATTGGTTGCTGCAGGCAGGGTTGCCTATATCAGTTATATAAACAGCTGAGACTACCAATAAATTAATAAATGATGTTCAAGCGATTGCTGACAATGGCGGACTACTTGTCGCCGAATAGGTTTAATACTTTGGGGTTAAGCTGGAGCAGCTCAGTGGGTGTGTCGAGCAAGTCTTCCAAAGGTTGCCGGCCTGCTAAATAGAAGCCTTGGCCGTACTTCACCCCAAGTTTGCGAATCAGTTCCGTGGTTGGGGCATCTTCTACCATCTCAGCAACAGTGAGAATGTCGAGTTGGCTAGCAAGGTCGCAAATGCTCTTGACGATTGATTGATGCGAAGCGCTATTGCAGAGGTTGGTAATAAACTGGCCGTCGATTTTTACGATATCGAAAGGCAGGTTCAGTAGGTGCTCAAAACTGCTATGGCCGCTACCAAAATCATCGAGTGCGAGCATGCAGCCCATTTCATGCAGGCTGCTCATAAAAGTCAGAGCGCTCGACATGTTTTGTAAATGTGCGGTTTCAGTGATTTCAAAGCAGACGCTGGTGGGCGGCACTGAATACCGTTGGAACAAGTCCTTAATAACGTCTAGCGATGGCGGGTTGCAAACCGTCTGTGCGGAGAGATTAATCGATACCCAGCCCCAGCCCATTTCTTGACTGGTGGTGCTGCGGCTCATGGCCTTCAGTGTGGTTGCTACAACGTGATGGTCGTATTCGGTGCTGAGCCCAAATTTTTCCAATGCTGGTAAATAGCGGTCTGGGGTTAGGCGTTCACCATTATCAGTTTCAATGGTGGTTAAGACTTCGCAGTGTGTGGCGCCTGGGCGGTTCGCTTCTAGTGGCACAACCAGCTGGCCGTAGCATTTCACCTGGTTTTTATCTAAAGCTTGTTTGACTTTAGAGGCCATGCGAATGC
>JAPPPA010000003.1 GCA_028817755.1 Gammaproteobacteria bacterium
CGGTAGATGGTTATGCCGTGACGCATGCTGATTTGGCAGTACAGCCCTTAACGGTTGAGGGTGAAATTCCGGCTGGCGGCATGGATAGCGCGCCGATACACAAACCCAACACTGCCGTTCGCATTTTCACCGGTGGTTTTGTGCCGCAAGGTGCGGATACGGTTATCCGCCAAGAATATACGGCGCTAGAAGGCGGCAAACTCTCTACGACTGAAGAGGTAGCCAAAGGCGCCGACTTCCGCCAGCAGGGCGAAGAAGTGCAACATGGTGCATTGCTTGCCAAGGCTGGCAGCAAGCTCACGCCGGGTTTGATTGGCTCCTTAAGTAACAGCGGAATCGTCGAGTTGGCGGTATATCAACAACCACGCGTTCGCGTGCTTATTACCGGCAATGAGGTTATCCCGCCCGGCAATGATTTAAAACCGGGACAGGTTTACGACGCTAACGGCGCGACTTGCCTCAATTTCTTTAAAGCCCAAGGTATTAAAGACTTGTCGGTGCAATGGGTAAAAGACGACGCGGATACCGTAAAGTCGGCGATGCAAAACGCGCTAGATGAATGCGATTTGCTGATTACCACCGGTGGCGTTTCGGTGGGCGATTACGATTACATTCCGAGCAGTTGCGACGCGCTTGGCGCGGCAACCATTTTCCACAAAGTGGCCCAAAAACCGGGCATGCCGTTGTTGTTTGCCACGCTAGAAAACAAAGCCATTCTCGGCTTGCCCGGCAACCCCGCTGCGGTGGCCGTGAATCTAAACCTCTATGCCAAGCGCATTTTAGATTTGTTTGGTGGTTGCACCATGCCGGGGCCGATTTGGCACAAAGCCCTGTTGTTAGATGATATCCGCGCTGATGGTCGGCGCGACCGTTGGGTGCGTATGCACCAAAGCGTCAACGAAAATGGCCAAATCACGCTAGGCCGATTGCGCCACCAAGCCTCACATATGCTCACCAATATGAACGAGGCTAATGCCTTGATTCGCGTTTTTACGGCTACCGATTTGGCGGCGGGCGATGTGATTGATTGGTGTCCTGCGAGCTAGGCGTATGCGCCAACTCACGCGTATTCAGCGCATTTTGGTGCAGCTATTGCTGCTAAGCAGCTTGGCTCTGCTATTGATTGGCGTTTTTAGCCCGCTGATTCAGCTCACACAATTTTGGTTTTTTACTAATCAAACCAGCTTGGCTTCGGCCATTGTTCAGCTGTTTGAACATGGCGAATGGCTGTTGGCAGGCATTGTGGCGGTGTTTTCGGTTGTTTTCCCTATCATTAAAACGCTGTTTACCTTGGTGTTGGTGAGTTTTTCCAATAACCAAGTAACACCCAAACAGCTGCGTTTTTTGGCGCAACTGGGTAAGTGGTCAATGCTCGATGTGTTTATCGTTGCACTGATTGTGACCGCTGCAAAACTGGGCGCTTTGGCCGAAGCTGAAGTGCAATATGGCTTGTATCTGTTACTCGTCTCAACCTTGTTAAACCTTTGTATATCAGTGTTCTTGGAGCGTCAGTCCGACTGATTAATGCTGGCTTTTGCGCATTGCAGCAAAAGTTGGCACCGCTCTTGCTTAACCCCTCGCAACACGTAGGAAAGGCGCCAATGAGGGTGCCCAGAGGGTTAAGCAATGAAAAATGCCAAGATTTTAGAGCCAGACGCTCCTATCTCAGCCAACAAAGAAAAACAGACTGTTGTTGTTATCGGCAACGGCATGGTCGGCCACAAATTTATTGAGCAGCTGCAGGAAGCAAAAGCCGCTGGCCAAGGTGATTACGAAATCATCACCTTCTGCGAAGAGCCACTACTGGCTTACGACCGCGTACATCTTTCTGAATACTTCGGCGGCAAATCAGCCGACGATTTATCGCTAGTCACCCCCGGCTTTTACGAAGACAACGGCATTAAAGTGCTGTTGAACGAAAAAGCCACCGGCATCGACCGTGACGCCAAAACCGTAACCGGCAGCCAAGGCACCGTTGTTGAATACGACAAGCTGGTAATGGCGACCGGCTCTTACCCATTTGTACCGCCGGTACCGGGCAAAGAACGCGACGACGTATTTGTATACCGCACCATCGACGACCTCGACCAAATGATGGAATGCAGCAAGCGCGGCAAAGTTGGCGTGGTTGTGGGCGGTGGTCTACTGGGCTTAGAAGCCGCGAATGCACTCAAGAATCTTGGCCTTGAAGCGCATGTAGTGGAATTCGCCCCCGGCTTGATGGGCGTGCAGCTGGACCAAGGCGGTTCAGACATGTTGCGCACCAAAATTGAAGAACTGGGCGTGCAAGTGCACACCAGCAAAAACACCCAACAGATTGTGGATGGCGACGACTGCACGCACCGCATGGAGTTTGCTGACGGCACCAGCCTTGAGACCGACATGATCGTGTTCTCGGCCGGTATTCGCCCACAAGACGAGCTGGCACGCGAGTTTGGTCTGGAGATTGGCGAGCGCGGCGGCATCATTATTGATGACAACTGCATCACCTCAGACCCCAACGTATACGCCATTGGCGAATGCGCGCTATACGACAACATGATTTACGGCCTAGTGGCGCCGGGTTATGCCATGGCGCAGGCCGCGGTTGATCACATTACTGGCTCGCTAAAATCGACCTTTGCTGGCGCCGACATGAGCACCAAGCTAAAACTGCTTGGTGTAGACGTTTGCTCAATTGGCGACGCGCATTGCCGCACCGAAGGCGCACAGGCTTACACCTTTGTGGATGAAACCGCGCAGACCTACAAAAAGCTGGTGGTTGATGCCGATAAGAAACGCGTTTTGGGCGCGGTATTGGTTGGCGACGGCGATGCCTACGGCAACCTGCTGCAAATGAAACTGAACGATATGGACTTACCGGAAACCCCGGAAGCTCTTATCTTGCCTAGCGTTGATGGCGAAGCCGCAGCGGGTTTGGGCGTAGACGCACTACCAGATACCGCACAAATTTGTAGCTGTAACAACGTGACGAAAGGCGACCTTTGTTCGGCGATCGCTAGCGGTTGCACCGATATGGGGCAACTAAAAGATTGCACCAAGGCCGCTACCGCTTGTGGCGGTTGTGCCGCGCTAACCAAGCAGGTTTTGGATAACGAGCTAGAGAAGCAAGGCATCGAGGTTGATAAATCAATCTGCGAACACTTTGCTTATACCCGCCAAGAGCTGGAACACATTATTCGCGTAGAGAAGATTAAAACCTTTACCGAATTGATGGAGAAGCACGGCGAAGGCCACGGCTGCGATATTTGTAAGCCAACCGTTGGTTCTATTTTGGCGTCTACTTGGAACGAATACGTGCTGAAGCCTCAGCATTCAGTACTACAAGACACCAACGACCGTGCCCTTGCGAATATGCAGAAAAACGGCACCTACTCGGTTGTACCACGTGTGCCTGGCGGTGAAATCACGCCTGACAAGCTGATCGTATTGGGTGAGGTCGCGAAGAAATACAACCTTTACACCAAGATCACCGGTGGTCAGCGTATCGATTTGTTCGGAGCGCAGTTGCACGAGCTACCGCTGATTTGGGAAGAGCTTATCGCGGCTGGTTTTGAAACCGGTCAGGCTTACGGTAAGTCGGTTCGTACCGTGAAATCTTGCGTGGGTTCTACCTGGTGCCGCTACGGCGTACAAGATTCTGTGGGCATGGCGATCTTTATTGAGGAGCGCTACAAAGGCCTACGTTCGCCACACAAACTAAAGTTTGCGGTTTCTGGCTGTACTCGCGAGTGCGCCGAAGCCCAGAGTAAAGACGTGGGCGTGATTGCTACCGAAAACGGCTGGAACCTTTATGTTTCCGGCAACGGCGGCATGAAACCTCGCCACGCTGATTTGATCGCGTCTGATTTGGATGACGAAACCCTAATAAAATACATCGACCGCTACTTGATGTTCTACATCCGCACCGCGGACCGCCTACAGCGCACCAGCGTGTGGACCGAGAACCTAGAAGGCGGCGTTGATTACATTCGCGAAGTGGTTTGCGAAGACAGCTTAGGCATTGGCGCCGAGCTGGAAGAGCAAATGGAACTGATCGTTGACACCTTCCAATGTGAGTGGAAAACCACCGTGGAAGACCCAGAGCGTCGTAAGCACTTCCAACACTTTGTGAACAGCAAAGAAACCGACAGCAACATTAAATGGGTTGATGAGCGCGGCCAGATTCGCCCAGCCCAAAAGACTGAACTTGAGGCAGAGGTTTAATCATGAATGCAGTAGCCCAAACCAATGATCTAGCCACACAAGTTTGCGAGTTGGATTTTATTCCTGAGCACGGCGGCGTTTGCGCCCTAGTAGAAGGCCAGCAAGTGGCGGTCTTCAAGCTTGGCGGCAAAGTGCTTGCTATCGACAACTACGACCCGTTTTCAGAAGCCTATGTGCTTTCGCGCGGCATTGTTGGCGACCTAAAAGGTCAGCTAGTGATCGCCTCGCCGGTTTATAAGCAGCACTTCAATCTTGAAACAGGCGTCTGCTTGGAAGACGAAGAAGTGACTTTGAAAACTTGGGAAACCGAGGTCGTAGACGGGATCGTTTACGTTAAGCACTAATCGCTATGACTGATAAACAGAAGCTCGTAGTCATCGGCAACGGCATGGCCGGGATGCGTACGGTCGAGGAGCTGCTAGAAGTCGCTCCCGATATGTACGACATCACCGTGTTTGGCGCCGAGCCGCATGGCAACTACAACCGCATTATGTTGTCGCCAGTCTTGGCGGGCGAAAAAACGCTCGACGAGATCATGCTCAACACGCCGGAATGGTATGCGGCTAATAACATCACTCTACATACCGGTGATCCGGTCGTTGATGTACAACGCGGCCGTCGCGTGGTGGTGTCCGAGTCTGGTCTAGAAGTGCCTTATGACCGCCTACTAATCGCCACCGGTTCGCACCCATTTATTCTGCCGGTGCCGGGTAAAGACTTGCCGGGCGTGGTGTCTTTCCGTGACGCGCATGACGTAGACACCATGCTAGAAGCGGCCGAAGAACATCAGCACGCCGTCGTGATTGGTGGTGGCTTGCTGGGCTTAGAGGCTGCTCACGGCTTGCAAAAACGCGGCATGACCGTGACCGTAGTGCATATCTTTGAAAACCTGATGGAACGTCAACTCGACGAGCTATCGGCTCATCTGCTCAAACAATCGCTGGAAGAAAAAGGCGTGGAATTTGAGATGGGCGAGCAAACTCACGCACTGCTTGGCAAAAAGCGAGTGGAAGCGCTGCAGTTTGCTAATGGCCGCAAGATTCCAGCATCGCTAGTAGTAATGGCTGCTGGTGTGCGCCCGAATATTGATCTGGCGCAGCAAATTGGTCTGCACTGTGAGCGTGGCATTGTCGTGAACGACACCATGCAAACCTACGACCCGAAAATTTATGCGGTCGGCGAGTGCGTGCAGCACCGTGGCACTTGTTACGGTTTGGTTGCGCCGCTGTGGGATCAGGCCAAGATTTGCGCCAACCACCTTGCCAGCCATGGCATTGGTAGCTATGCCGGAACGGTGGTTTCTACCACGCTGAAAGTGAGCGGTATCAATCTATTTTCGGCAGGCCAATTTAATGGCGGCGAAGACACCGAATCGTTGGTGTATCGCGACCCGAAAAAACAGATCTACAAACGCCTTGTTATCCAAGACAACAAGCTTATCGGCGCCGTGATGTACGGCGAAGCCGCTGATGGTGCTTGGTATTTTGAACTGATCCAAAACGGCACCGACATTAGCGCTGCCCGCCAAAAACTGATTTTTGGTAAAGCCTATGCCGAACCGCTGCTTGAGAAAATCGCAGCCGCTGCCTAAATACGGACTTTGCTCGGCTTGGCCGAGCACACAGGAAAGAATCCATGAGTGACGGTCAAACCAATTGCGTAAAAACCACCTGCCCTTATTGCGGCGTAGGCTGCGGCGTTAAAGCCGATGCAGGCGCTAAACCTAGTGGCGGCACTACGGTAGAAGTATCCGGTGATAAAGAGCACGGCTCTAACTACGGCCTGCTGTGTTCTAAAGGCTCAGCGCTGGGCGAAACCACTGATTTAGAAGGTCGCCTACTGCAGCCGCAAGTGGGTGACAAAACTGTGGACTGGGACAGCGCCCTAGACGTGGCCGCCAAAGGCTTTAAACGTGCGCTGGACAAATATGGCCCCGACCGCGTGGCGTTTTACGTATCAGGCCAGTTACTGACCGAGGATTATTACGTCGCCAATAAGCTGATGAAAGGCTATATCGGCGGCGCCAATATCGACACCAACTCGCGGCTTTGCATGTCTTCAGCCGTGGCGGGACATAAGCGCGCCTTCGGTAACGATATCGTTACCGGCTGTTATGAAGATTTAGAAGAAGCCGATTTGGTGGTGCTGGTTGGCTCTAACACTGCTTGGTGTCACCCGATTGTTTTCCAACGCATTATTCGTTCGCGTAAGGACAATCCAAACAAAAAGATTGTGACGCTCGACCCGCGTCGCACACCAACCGCTGAGCAATCTGATCTTCATATTCCGCTTAAGCCGGGCACTGATGTGTTGCTGTTTAACGGCTTGCTCGCCTATTTGCACCAGAATGACAAATTGGATGCGGCCTATATCAGTGACTTCACCGAGAACTTTGATTCTGCTTTAAACGCTGCGCTATCAGAGGCCAGCGACTTGGAAGCAGTGGCTGCCGAATGCGATGTTAGCGCCGACGATTTGCGCCAGCTCTACGAGTGGTTCGCCGACAACCCCAAAACCGTGACTGTGTTCTCGCAGGGCGTGAATCAGTCCACTCAGGGCACAGATAAGGTCAACAGCATTATCAACTGCCACCTCGGCACTGGCCGAGTCGGCAAGCCGGGTGCTTCACCGTTCTCGATTACCGGTCAGCCGAATGCGATGGGCGGCCGTGAAGTCGGCGGCCTAGCGAATATGCTGGCGGCGCATATGGGTTTCGACAATCCGCAGCATCCTAAGTTGGTACAGGAGTTTTGGAACAGCCCTAAGGTTGCCAAACAGCCCGGCTTTAAAGCCGTAGAAATGTTTGATGCGATTAACGATGGCTACATCAAAGCCGTTTGGGTAATGGCGACCAACCCGGCCGTGAGTTTGCCGAACGCCGACTTGGTGAATGCAGCACTAGAAAAATGTGAATTTGTGGTGGTTTCGGATTGCATGGCTAATACCGACACCACGCGCTATGCCGATGTTTTGCTACCCGCGACCGGCTGGGGCGAAAAAGACGGTACCGTCACCAATTCCGAGCGCCGCATTTCACGTCAACGTTCGTTCCTGCCTAAGGCCGGCGACGCCAAACCTGACTGGTGGATTATTTGTGAAGTAGCGAAGCGTATGGGTTACGCCAGCGGCTTCCCGTATCGCCACCAAGCCGAAATCTTTAACGAGCACGCGGCGCTATCTGGCTACCGTAATGCGGGTCAGCGTGACTTCGATATTTCCGATTTGGTTGGTATTAGTGTTGACGAATACGACGGTCTAGAGCCGTTTCAGTGGCCACGCGTTGCTGAGGTAAAAACGACACCACGCATGTTGGGCGATGGCCGTTTTTACACGCCTTCAGGCAAGGCGCAGTTTGTGGCTGTGAATACCGAAAAGCCAGCCCACGCGGTTTGTGACGAATACCCGCTGGTATTGAACTCGGGCCGTATTCGCGACCACTGGCACACCATGACTCGCACCGGTAAATCGCCGAAGCTGTCTAGTCACCTGCCAGAACCGTGTATCCAAATTAACCCAGCCGCTGCCGCAGCGCGCGGCATTCAGGAAGACGAGTTCGTACAAATCAGTTCCAAATGGGGCACGGCAGCCGGCCGCGCGCGAGTGACCAAAGTTATGCGCCCCAGCGAAGTCTTTATGCCAATTCACTGGAGCGAAACCTATTCCGCCAACGGCGGCGTAGGCAGCGTGGTTAGCCCAGAAGTTGATCCCGTGTCCGGCGAGCCAGAGTTCAAGCACACCCCCGTGCAACTTAAAGGCATGGGTATGGGCTGGTACGGCTTTATTCTGTCGCGCCAGCCAGCCACGCAATACGCCAAGAAGATTGGCGAACGCGGCACCGATGCTTGGGTAAAAGTAAAAGGCAGTCAATTTTGGCGTTATGAGTTCGCCGGTAGCGATGCGATTGAAAACGTTGAGCAATGGGCGCGTGCTGGTTTTGGCTTAGGTATGCCAGAGGCCGCCGCCAGCTCTGATGAGCTAGGTATCAGCATTGCGCTAGACGACGCTGACTGGATTGATTACCGCGACCCAAGTGCGGGTGTGTACCGCGCAGCATGGATTGTGGAAGACCGTATCGAAGCTTGCGTGTTTATCTCGCCAACGCCTGACCTACCAGCGCGCTCGTGGCTAGCCAGTGTATTCGCCAAAGAAGAGTTGGGCGAACAAGATCGCCAAGCACTACTACTCGGCGAAGCACCAGATCCATCTGCTGACGTAGGCCCGATTGTCTGCTCATGCTTCGGTGTCGGCAAAAACGTTATCAAGCGCGCTATCGCAGAGCAGGGCTGTAAATCAGCCGCAGATATTGGCGGTTGTTTAAAGGCCGGTACAAACTGCGGCTCTTGTGTGCCGGAGTTAGAGGCGATATTGGCGGAAGACTAATTAATCTTCTCTGAAATAAGCGTTATAGATCGACATCACCTCGTTAAGGTGAAAACGAACATCTTGGCCGTTGACTAAGAAGTAGTCTTGTCCAAGCCGATCGCCACATCTAGCAACCCCGCATTGCGCACCCTCAGTAACTTCTTGTCGATAGTCCTCGGAGGAAACGCCGTAGTGTTTTGCTGAGTTACACAAGTTCAGAATTATTTTATAGCTGCCATTCTTGTGTAACTCGTTGTGCAGCCTTGCTGCTGTCGCTTCAGACTCTAGTGCTTCGCCGTATCGCTTATGCCCTTTAGGCCAAATCCATTCTCTTAAGTGGGCAACGGACGTAACTAGATTAAAAAGATTGTAATGTGAGGGGTGGTTATGAAATTCTTCAAACTCGTGTAGGCACTTCTTGTGCAGGTCGCGCGCACTGGTCAGCTCAAAGAAGCCGCCCACCTCCTAACCGTTGGCCTCTGGGCCTAGTTTCTCGCCCAACAAATTCACCAGCGGCTTCAGAAAGAAGCTGTCTTGCGGCATCAAGTCCACGCGCACGCCTTTCTCTATCAGGCAGGCACGCACGACCGGGCCTACGGCGGTTACGGTTAAATCAGCAAAGGCCGCTTCCATCGCCGCTACTTGGTCTTGTTTCTTGGCAACCGACCAAAGGCGCTTAACCTGAGTGGCACTAGTGAAGGCAATCACGTCTACGGCGCCTGCGACCAGCTTCTCAATCAGGTCTGTAACGCGCTGTTCTTCAATATCATCGGCATACACATAGGGCGCGACCGATTTAACGATGGCGCCTTGCCCCTCTAGAGCGGTGACCAGTGGTGGGTTGGTATAAGTACCGTAAAGCTGCAAGCCGACGGTGCGCCCACTAAGGTCTAATTGCGCCATGGTTTCAATCACGCCATCAGTGGTTGGCGCTAGCGCGTTAATGTCACGCTCTAAATTCAGCTTGCGTAATTCGCGGTTGGGTTTTGGCCCGCGAGTGACTTTGCGAACCTTGGCGAGCTGCTCAATAAATGGCTCACGTAACTCCGGCGCATGAAGTTCGATAATGCTTTGCAGACGGCGCAAGCCTTCACCAGTCATCAGGATCAGATCATCGCAAGCGCCGTTATTAAAATCACGAATCCATTCCAGTACCGGCTCAACGTCAGGCGTGTTGTGAATGCCGACCAGCGGGCATTGAATGACTTCGGCGCCACGGCGTTCTAATAACCGCGTAAAAATATCTAATGAGCGGCTTTCGGGAACGGCGATAACGCGGCCGGTTAAATTCTGCGGAAAACTAGAAGATGACTCGGACATAACACTACATTTCCAACAGGGTCACGCCCCAAGCAAGACCGCCGGCAACGGCCGCAAAGGCAACCGTATCGCCAGCCTTAATGCGTCCATCGCGACGCGCTAAATCCAACGCTAATGGAATCGTAGCTGCGGAGGTGTTGGCGTGTTGATCAACTGTCACTATGACTTTGTCTTGAGGCAAACCGACCTTCTTCGCCACTGCATTCATAATGCGGATATTGGCTTGGTGAGGAATCAGCCAATCAATTTCATTAATGGTTTTGCCAGTATCTTCTAAAGCTGTTTTTAGGCTGCTGCTGAGCACAGTAACCGCATGGCGAAACAGTTCGTTACCGCGCATATAGATGCGGTTTTCTTCGTGCTCAGTGCCAGGCGGCTGATTGCCGTTGGTAATAAAGACAACGTCTTTTAAAGAACCGTCAGCATAGAGCTTGCTGTATTTGATGCCGTTATCGGTGCCACTGGCTTGCAAAATGGCAGCGCCAGCACCGTCGCCGAATAAGACTGCAGTAGCGCGATCGTCCCACTGAATGACCTGCGACAGGCGGTCGGCGCCGATTACAAGGGCGGTTTCTGCTGCGCCCGTGGCGATTTGTCGCCATGCGTTATCAATGCCATACACAAAGCCAGAACAGGCGGCATTTAGATCGTAGGCTGGGCCAGTAATGCCCAACGTCGCTTGGACTTGGCAGGCGGTAGAAGGTGTAGCGTAATCAGGATAATGCGTACCAACAATCACAAGGTCGATGTCGGAAGCGGTGAGGTTCGCGTCCTCTAAAGCTTTTTGGGCCGCTGCAACGGCCATGTCTGCAGTGCCTTCCTGTTCTTCGCAAATAAAGCGCTGTGTAACGCCTGAGCGCGAACGAATCCATTCGTCACTCGTGTCGCAGCGTTGTTCTACATCGCTATTTGAAATGCGTTGTTCAGGTAGGTATCCGCCTGTGCCGACAATTCGACAGCTACGCATTAATGGGTCTCCCTTGATCTAACACCAATAAAAAAGGCAGCGACGAGCGCTGCCTTTTAAATGCTTATTACTTTAAAGCTTAGCTGAAGTCAGCAGCGTTAAAGCTTAGGCTAGAGCCATCAGCAAAAGTAACGGTTACTGTGCCGCCAGAAATGGCTGCAACAGCCGGTACAGAAACCACAGAGCCGCCAACGGTGGCCTGAACGGTTACCTGAACGCCGTTAGTGGTAGCGCCCACTACGGTTACGCTAGCGTCAGTTGCATTGCTAATAGCAGCAGCTGTGCTGCCTGCGGTAACAACTGATCCAGTAGGCTGCGCTTGGTTTGCAGCTGGTGCTTTACCTGCGAAGGCAGAGCCTGTCGCTAATAGGCCGCTTACAGCGGCGATAGCCAATAATTTTTTCATGATAAATACCTACTTAAATATGGCGAGAATTAGAAGTTCCAGCTGTAGCCGATGCTACCGCCGAATTCTGTGTCGCCAGTGCTAGTGCCGCCGTCTGCAGCGCTTACTTCGTTTACGTTAACCGCGCTAAGGGTCACAGTGAGTGGGCAACTACGTAGTGGCACTAGAGAAAGACCAACACTGGTGTAGTTGCCGTTGTAGTCAGCAATCAGGCCAACTTGGCGGTGTACAGCTAATGCAAGCGCACCGAAGATGCCCGGGCCAGAGTCACGAACGCCATTGTCCAAATCTTGGAAACGCTCAGTGCCTGCACCGATAGTGAAGCTAAGGGTTAGTGGGTTGCTTGGGTTGTCTGATAGAGCCTTTACGGTTGTGAAAGCGATGTAGGCGCTTGCATCAGTATCGTCTAGTGAGTCGCCCCAAGTAGAAATGTTCTCGGCACCAAATGAAATTGCAGAGGTGCGGCCTACGTTGCGACTTAGCTTAGCTGAAATTGAGCCTTCTTCACCGAAGTCTGAATCATCTGCGTTGTCCGTAAGGCTGATAATGTTTGCTTGAAGTTCAAGCGCGACAAACTCATTGGCATCGCCAAAGCCAATGCCTACGCTTGCCGAGCCGTCGTAGTCGTCTTCGTTGCTGGCATCTTTGGTGGTTGTGCCGCCAATTGACGCATACACTTGACCCTGACCTGCACCAAAGCCAGTTGGTACGCCGATACCGATGCCTGGCGCTGCCTTAGGTGCTGTTAGCAAGGCTACGATGGCACGCTTTTGTTCTTCGCTAAGCTCGTAAGCTGCAGCTGACGCAACGCTAGGAGCAGAAACCGCAGCGCCAGCCAAAAGGCCAGCAGATAGGATTTTTGCTGTTGTCTTAACAGATTTAAGCATTGTTATTCCTTAATCCAAATTTTCCCAAAATTTATTGTTGCTTTGGCAAGGCACATGACGGAAGTCAGCGGATGCGCCACCATTCACTCAGGCTTTATACACCACGATATATTAAAGCTCAATGAATTGGCCTAAGATTGTTGACCAAATCGCCTATAAACAGCATGTTTAAGCATGATTCCTCGACGTCGTCTGAATAAAATTTTAGCGCTTGCGCTGCCCATTATTGGGGGTATGACCAGCCAGAATATTTTGAATTTGGTGGATACGGCTTTTGTAGGGAGGCTGGGTGACGCCGCTTTGGCTGCTGTTGGTTTGGGTGGTTTTGCTAATTTTATGGCGATTGCTTTTATCACCGGCCTTTCATCAGGCGTGCAGGCGATCGCAGCGCGCCGCAAGGGCGAAGGCAATACCACTGAGATGGCTGTAGGCCTAAATGGTGGCTTGTTGCTGGCGCTAGGAATCGGCGTGCCTTTGACAATTATTTTGTTTCTTGCCGCCCCATTTTTGTTCCCACTGTTAAATGGCGACCCTGCTGTCGTGGAGCTCGGTGTGCCTTATTGGCAAGCGCGACTCGCGGGCATGATATTTGTTGGGATGAACTTCTGTTTCCGCGGCTACTGGAATGGCGTAAACCAGTCGGGCTACTACATGCGCACCTTATTGATGATGCATGCGCTAAATATTTTCTTTAATTACGCGTTGATCTTCGGCAACTTTGGGTTTCCAGAATTGGGCGCGACCGGTGCGGGCATTGGCACCAGCTTGGCTTTGGTGTTTGGCACGGCGTACTACTTCTACTTGGGCTTCAAGCATGCGCGGCCGAATGGTTTCTTGATTGGCGTACCTAGTAGAGAGCAATTTGCCAATATGTTGAAGTTGGCGGTGCCTTCATCCATTCAAACCTTCTTTTTTGCAGCTGGCCTAACGGCGATGTATTGGATTATTGGTCAGGTTGGCACACGAGAACTAGCAGCTGCGAACGTGCTAGTGAACATCATGTTGGTCTGCATTTTGCCGGCGATTGGTTTAGGTTTGGCCGCGGCGTCACTTGCGGGCCAGGCCCTAGGCGCGAAAAACCCTGCGGATGCCAAACAATGGGGCTGGGATGTCTCACTAGTGGGTTTTGTGTTTTTGGCGTTGCTGGGTGCGCCAATGTGGTTAGCAACCGATTCGGTGTTAAGCGTGTTTGTCACTGACCCCGAAACCATTGCGGTTGCTAGCTTGCCACTCAAGATGGTGGGCTGGTTTATTGCTTTTGATGGCGTCGGCCTAATATTAATGAATGCTCTGTTAGGGGTTGGCGCTGCAAAAGTGGTAATGAAGGCATCGATTGGATTTCAATGGGGCCTCTTTTTACCCGTTGCTTGGATTGTCGGTCCGTGGCTCGGTGGTGGTTTGATTGCGGTATGGATCGCGCAATTTGGCTACCGTGCCCTGCAAGCTATTTTATTTGGCCACCTCTGGCAGAAGGCCGAGTGGCAGCATATTAAGGTTTAAATTAATGAAACACTTTTTTCTGGGTTCTTGTTTTGTATTGGCGCTTGGCCTTGTGAATCCGGCAATGGCGGACACAACGTTGCGTTTTCTCGACCAAAACCAAAAGCAAAGCCTTGTGCAAACGAAAGATGGTTTGGTGCGGGTTGAGCAAGCCGGCAATCAAAGTGTGTTTATGCTTTTTGATGTTAAGCAAGATGTATTGACGGTAGTGAACAATGCCGACAAGACCTATCAACGTATTAACCAAGCGCGTATTGAACAGGCTGCGAAAAAAATTGCGGCTGCAAAAGAAAAATTGAGAGCCAACTTTGAAAAGCTTTCACCCGAGCAGCAAGCCCAGTTGCAGCCCATGATTGAGCGAATGGCTGTGGCGGAGGTGCGTGAGCAGCGTATTGAAAAAGGTGCAACGGGTGCTGTGTCAGGTGT
>JAPPPA010000063.1 GCA_028817755.1 Gammaproteobacteria bacterium
CCGGAAGGATAAACGCCCGATGAACTCAGACTTACGTGAGTCGGGCGGTACTGAGCAGGATGCTGACGTGATTTTGTTTATTTACCGTGACGAATACTACAACCCGAATACGGATAACCCGGGTGTTTCAGAAATCATCATTGGTAAACAGCGTAATGGCCCCATCGGTAAAGTACCGGCGGTATTTCACGGCCAGTACACGCGCTTTGAAAACCTGCCTAAGGGTGCCGATGGTTGGGGTTCTGACGAGTGACCTCAGGCAGCTGGCGTGCCCGTGCAGTAATAGATAACGCTGCATTTATTCATAACCTTCAACGCGCGCGACAGTTAGCGCCGAATAGCCAGCTCATGGCGGTTGTGAAGGCGAATGCTTATGGGCACGGCGTTGAGGCGTTATCTGCTGCGTTGAACGGTTCTGACCAGTTGGCGGTTATTGATGTGGCAGAGGCTCAGGTGCTGCGCGAGAAGGGGCTGGCTCAACCGATTACCATTTTGCAAGGTGCGAGTAGTGCCGATGAACTGCGCTGGTGTGTCGAGAACGACGCAATACCCGTGGTCTGTAATTTAGATCAGCTTAGGCTACTAACTACAGAATCGACCCTAAGCTTTTGGATAAAGCTCGATACCGGCATGCATCGACTCGGTCTTAGTGCCGCTGAATTAGCTGAGGCTATGTCGTTACTAAATGCAGCGGGTATCGCCGGCCCATATGGTTTTATGACGCATTTTGCCTGTGCCGATAACGACGCTGCGTTTACGCAGCAACAACAGACTCAGTTTGCTGAGCTGACAAAACCGTTTTCTGTAGCACAAGCCAGCTTGGCCAACTCGGCTGCAATTTTTGATTTCTCGATAAGCCATGCCGATGTGATTCGTCCCGGCATTATGCTTTACGGCGCCACACCATTCTCTGACCGTTCGGCAGAGTCGTTAGGCCTACAGCCAGTAATGAGCTTGCAAGCTAAGGTCGCAGCTGTGCGCGACTTAAAGGCGGGTGAGGGTGTTGGTTATGGTATGGCTTGGAAAGCAGACAAGGCCTGCCAAGTGGCCGTTATTAGTGCCGGTTATGGTGATGGCGTGCCTCGTAATATGCCAGCGGGTCAACCACTAGCTGTGGGCGAATGCTTGGCCCAATCCGTTGGGCGAGTGTCTATGGATTCTTGTTTTGCATTACTGCCAGACGGCGCCAATGTGGCGGTAGGTGATGTAGCTACCATTTGGGGTAAACACGAAAACGGTGAATTACTACCGGTAGATGAACTTGCTCATGCCTGTGGCACCATTGGCTATGAATTGCTAACGCGGGTGACACCCCGTGTGCAGCGGGTGTCGTGTAATGGCTAAAGCAAAAACCGCATACGTTTGTACCGAATGTGGTGCTGAAAGCCAAAAGTGGGCAGGGCAGTGTGCTGATTGCGGATCATGGAACACCCTACAAGAATTCAAAAATTCACCAGCGGCTGCGAGCAAATCTTCAGCGGGAGCACCAACTGGATATGCCGGTGAGCGCGCTGCGAGGAAGCTAAAAGAAGTAGATGCTGCCGAAGCGCCAAGGCATCCCATAGGTATCAGCGAACTGGATCGTGTGCTCGGCGGTGGCCTAGTTAATGGTGCTGTGGTGCTGGTGGGTGGCGATCCAGGTATCGGCAAATCTACGCTGTTGTTACAAGCCGTACACAAGCTGAATGACAGCTGGCCATGTTTGTATGTAACCGGCGAGGAATCGCTTCAGCAATTGTCGCTACGCGCGTCACGCTTAGGCATAGAGATGCCAGAGCTGAATGTGATGGCAGAAACCTGCGTAGAACAAATTGTGGCGCATGCTGGCGCGTTAAAGCCGCGCGTTGTGGTGATTGACTCGATTCAAACCATGTTTAGCGAAGGTGTTAGTTCAGCGCCGGGCTCGGTTTCACAGCTACGCGAAACGGCCGCACAAGTGGTGCGTTTTGCTAAGCAAACCGGCACGGTGGTATTGCTGGTAGGGCACGTGACTAAGGAAGGTGCCATTGCTGGCCCGCGCGTGTTAGAGCATATGGTGGATACCGTGCTCTATTTTGAGA
Source organism: Gammaproteobacteria bacterium (assembly GCA_028817755.1). GTDB lineage: Bacteria > Pseudomonadota > Gammaproteobacteria > JAPPPA01 > JAPPPA01 > JAPPPA01. The sequence continues at coordinate 2,061 of JAPPPA010000063.1, forward strand.
ATGACAGTTCTAGCCGTTATCGCGTGATTCGTTCGGTGAAAAACCGTTTTGGCGCCGCGAACGAGATCGGTGTGTTCGCGATGCTCGAAGAAGGATTAAAGGAAGTTAAAAACCCTTCTGCGATTTTCCTCTCTAGCCACGAAGAACCGGTTCCGGGGAGCGTGGTTACGGTCGCGCATGAAGGTAGCCGACCGTTGCTGGCTGAGGTGCAAGCTTTAGTGGATGAAAGCCAAGGCCACCCGCGCCGCGTTACCTTGGGTTTAGATCAAAACCGTTTGAACTTGCTGCTAGCCGTGTTGCACCGGCATGCGGGTTACTCGCTCGGTGGCAGTGATGTGTTCGTAAACGTGGTGGGTGGTGTGCGTATTAATGAAACGGCGCCGGATTTGGCTGTCGTTTTGGCAAGCCTGTCTAGTTTCCGTGGCGCACCTATTTCGTCAGGCTTAGTGGCATTCGGTGAACTCGGTTTGGCGGGAGAGGTTAGGCCTGTTCCACACGGTGAAGATCGTCTGAGAGAAGCCGCTAGGCAAGGCTATAAGCGTGCGATTGTGCCGTATGGCAACAAACCAAGAACGGACCTAGGAATTGAAGTGGTGCCGGTTAGAAGGCTTTCTGAAGCCTTAGACGCAATACTCTAGTTATTCCGCGCCAATCTTATTCGCCATGCGCAGCGTGACGATACGATTGTCTTGAACCTGAATAATCTCAATCGGATAGCCATTAATTTTCACGCTGGTGCCGGGCTCGGGAATATTCTCTAAGTATTCCACCACCATGCCGCTTAAGGTGCGCGCGTCACCTTCTTGAGGCAGCTCCCAATTCATCGCTTTGTTAATGTCGCGAATATGCGCTGAGCCGTCCATTAACCAGCTGCCGTCTTCTTGCGGAAAGATATCTTTCTCGGTGGTTGCACCTGGGTCGGTGGTGAATTCTCCAACGACTTCCTCAAGAATATCCTCAAGCGTAATCAGGCCTTGTAGATCGCCATATTCATCTACCACAAGCCCTATGCGGCGCTTATGTTTTTGGAACTCAATCAATTGCCGATTCAACGGGGTGCCTTCTGGCACAAAAAGCGGATTACGGGTCAGTTCGCGAATGGCGT
>JAPPPA010000073.1 GCA_028817755.1 Gammaproteobacteria bacterium
CATTCAATGGTATTATTAGTAACATACGCGCAAGTCTGGCAATTTCGCGCGTGAATCAGGGCTTTTAAAAGGAGAATAACAATGGCCAAAGGTCAGTCGTTGCAAGAGCCTTTCTTGAACGCTTTGCGTAAAGAGAAAGTGCCCGTATCCATTTTTTTAGTGAACGGCATTAAGCTGCAGGGAACTATCGAATCATTTGACCAGTTTGTGGTTTTGCTACGCAATAGCGTTAGCCAAATGATTTACAAACATGCTATTTCAACTGTTGTGCCTTCGCGCAATATTCGTCTTGCGCCTGCGCAACCAGAAGACGGTGAAGCAGCTGAGGTTGAACCTGCTGAAGGTGACGTACCGGGTAACATTTAATCGTTACTTGTGTATCTACACCAGAAAGGCTGCGGTTTCCCAGTGGCCTTTTTTATGGGCACTGAATACGTGTCATAGTTTCGGGAAATAAAGCACCATGTTTGAACGCCCCAAGTCGGGTGAAAAAGCCATTCTTGTTCATGTAAACCAGCCGCTTTCGGAATGGTTTGCAGATCGCTGTGAGTTTGAAGACTTGGCAGCAGGCTCTGGTGCGCGCGTTGTTTTTAGCATGGCGCAAATTTTGCGCCGTGCGGAACCTAAGTATTTGTTGGGTCAGGGTAAGGCGAACGCTGTGGCAGAAGCGGTTAAGGCAACCGGTGCCGAAGTTGTTATTTTTGCTGCGGCATTGAGCCCTAGCCAAGAGCGCAACCTAGAAAAATTGCTGTGTTGTCGAGTATTGGACCGCAACGGTTTGATCTTAGATATCTTTGCTCAACGTGCGCGCTCTTTCGAAGGTAAGTTGCAAGTTGAGCTGGCGCAGTTAAAACACCTTTCAACACGCCTAGTGCGTGGTTGGACGCACTTAGAGCGACAAAAGGGTGGTATTGGTTTACGTGGACCCGGTGAAACTCAGCTAGAAACAGATCGCCGTTTACTCGCTGTGCGTATTAAGTCGTTAAGCGCCAAGCTCGACCGGATCGTTTCGCAGCGTGATCAGCGCCGTGCTACTCGGCGACGCACCGAAGTGCCGACGGTCTCGTTGGTGGGATATACCAATGCGGGCAAATCTACGCTCTTTAACCGTTTAACGGGCGCGGATGCTTACGAGGCCGACCAGCTATTTGCGACGTTGGACCCAACGTTACGCCGTTTGGACTTGTCTGCGGGGCAGCATGTTGTATTGGCCGATACCGTGGGCTTTATTCGTGATTTGCCACCAGAGCTATTAGCCGCCTTTAGGGCAACTTTAGAAGAAACGCGTGAAGCAACGCTGTTGTTGCATGTGGTTGATGCGGCAGACGACCGTTGGCAAGAAACCATTGAGCATGTTGATGAAACATTGGAAGCGATTGGCGCCGATGAATTACCGCAGCTTATTGTGATGAATAAGGTCGATTGCCTATCGCCCAATGCTGTTCGCATAGATGAATGGCAACAGCGCCCTGTGGCTTGGGTTTCTGCGCACACTGGTGAAGGTATCGCTGAATTACGCGAACGTATCGGTCAGCTAGCCTATAGCGATGCCGTACGCGGCTGGCGACATTTGTCCCCATATGAGGGCGGACTAAGAGCACGTCTTTATCGCGATGGTTTTGTGCTGAATGAGCAGCCTTCTAACGACGGCGGCTATTGGTTAGAGCTTTGTTTGCCACAAACACGATTTGAAGCCTTGTTTGGCGAAGATGAAGTCTTGATTGCAGAGCCTAATAGCGACTGACTTGCTTACTATAAGTAGGTAGAATGTTGCCTCTTGATTTCTGGTCAGATGGCTCCATCTGCTAGTTAAACAACATATATCTCCGACAAACACGCTAGGAGTAGCAATGGGCTGGAACGAGCCGGGAAATAACGATCCGTGGTCGAATGGCGGATCTGGTAACAATTCAGGCGGCGGGCGTCGTCCTAATGGTGGACAAGACGGACCCCCAGATCTAGATGAAGCATTACGTAAGCTTCAAGAGCAGTTAGGTGCCATGTTTGGCGGCGGTGGTAAGAAATCCTCCGGCGGCGGTGGCGCTAGTGCTGGCTTCGGCGGCATTCTAGCTTTGATTTTGCTATTGGCTTTGGGTGCTGCGGCAGTGAGCAGCGCGCACATTATCGAGCCAGCTGAACGTGGTGTTGTAACCCGCTTTGGCCGTTACGTTGATACGTTGCCACCGGGCTTGTCATTTACCCTGCCATTCCCAATCGACCGTGTTGAGCATGTTGACGTCGACCAAGTTCGTCGTTTGGGCTACAACGGCACGATGCTGACGCAAGACGAAAACATCGTCGATTTGAAGCTTGTGGTTCAGTACAAGGTTGATGACCCTTATCGCTACTTGTTTGCGCTACAAGACCCAGAAAAAACGATCGATGAAGCCACTGCAAGTGCTATCCGCGAAGTTGTGGGTAAAAGCAAAATGGACTTCGTGATTACGGATGGCCGTTCAGAGTTGGCTGAGAATGCCAAATTCTTGTTGCAGGAAGTCCTTAATAGCTATGAAAGTGGTGTGATCGTTGTCAGTGTTAACTTAACTGACGCACAGGCGCCAGCAGCCGTACAAGATGCTTTTGAAGATGCGATTAAAGCGCGTGAAGATGGCGAACGTTTGAAGAACGAAGGTGAGGCCTACGCCAACGACGTTATTCCTCGTGCTCGTGGTCGTGCCGCGCGTGTGCTTGAGGAAGCAAACGCTTACCGTGAAAGTTTGGTAGCTAAGGCAGAAGGTGAATCCGAGCGCTTTACTAAGCTACTCGCTGAGTACAAAAAAGCACCTGAAGTAACCCGTGAGCGTTTGTACCTTGAAACGATTGAGTCTGTGCTGGGCGATACCAGCAAAGTCATGATTGATACAGACGGCAATGGCAACGCATTGATGTATTTGCCGATTGACAAGCTAATGGAAAAGAGCGCAGCAGGATCGAGCAACAGCGCCAGCAACGTTAGCAGTTCTAGCAGTACAACAACCTCGCAGCCCTTAAATCAGCGCGCCCGTTATCGCGATGGACGTAGCCGGGAGGGTCGTTAATCATGGAATCACGTATGCGTAATTTAGCCATATTGGTGGTGTTAGCTGTTGTTGTGATTAGCGGCAGCGTATTCACAGTAAAAGAAACTGAGCGCGCGATTGTTCTGCAGCTTGGTGAAATAG
>JAPPPA010000148.1:0-6848 GCA_028817755.1 Gammaproteobacteria bacterium
CTTCAAGATGATCTATCTGAGTGGTTCGAAACGCCCCCTAAAAACGCGCAACCCATCAGCCGCATATTAGGCCGAATGACCTTCATTGGCAGTATCGACCCGCGCTACAAAGACAAAGCTAGGTCATTCAGAAGCAGAATCAAGAAGCTAAAGTCACAATAAGGAGCACAACAGCCTAGAACGCAACAAAATGACAACAGCCAAACCATTCCTAATGTTCCAAGACGGTGTTGCACAGGCTGCGCGGGAGCTTTATTTTTCTGTGGTTCCCGATTCGGGCATGGTGCGTGTTGAGAAATACACGGAAGACGAGCCGGGGCCAGCGGGCACGATTAAGACGGCAACTTTCACGCTTTGTGGGCGCGAGTTTATGTGCTCAGACAGCCCGATTGAGCACGCCTTTTCCTTTACACCTTCCAGTTCTACTTTTGTTGAGTTTGAATCGCTAGACGAGCTTGAGCGTGCCTTTGGTTTACTAGCCGATGGCGGCGAGGTATTAATGCCTTTAGACAACTACGGCTTTAGCGAAAAGTTTGGCTGGGTGAATGACCGCTTTGGTGTGTCGTGGCAATTAAACCTTCCTGCTTAAGTTCTACAACAACTGCGTTCAGCAGTACTATTGGTTAATGAAAGCCATCGTAATCAACAAATTCGGCACCGCAGACGCGCTAGAGGTAGTGACCAACCACCCGAAGCCTGCGATTTTAGATAATCAGGTACTGATTCAAGTACATGCCGCTGGCGTAAATCCTTTGGATTACAAAGCGCGTAAAGGCCAATTGAAGGCGCTGCAGGGTTCAAACTTTCCCTTGGTGTTGGGCAACGACGCTTCTGGTGTTGTCGCTGCTGTAGGCGCTTCCGTCACCCAGTTCAAAGTAGGCGATGAGGTGTTTGCATTTACGGATGCCAGCGCCAAACCATCTTGGACGGGTTTTGCCGAAAGCGGCGCTTATGCTGAATTTGCGGTAACGCGAGAAGATACGCTTGCACTCAAACCCAAGCAGATGTCACACATTGAAGCCGCGTCGATGCCGCTAGCGGCATTAACCGCTTACCAAGCCTTGCAAAAAGTTGGATTAAAAGCGGGAATGAATGTGTTGGTTAACGGCGCATCTGGCGGCGTGGGCATCTTTGCGGTGCAGCTTGCTAAGCATGCTGGCTGTCAGGTAACGGGGTTATGCAGCGAGCGTAATTTCGAGATGGTGAAAAACCTGGGTGCGGACGCGGTGATTGATTACAAGACCTCACCCATCGCGGCTTTAGAAGAGCAATACGATGTGGTGTATGACGTGGCCGATACCACCTCTTACATGCAATGCCGGCATCTACTCTCCCCCACAGGCGTGTATATCTCTAACGCGAATTTAACCAAGCCGTTGAACATGCTGAGCACTTGGTTGTTTCCGCTGCTTGGCATTTTCGGGTTAAAACAACGCACCAACTTTGCTTGGGTAACGCCGTCTGGCAAAGACTTGTCCGCGATCGCAAAGATCGTTGACCAAGGCGCGCTACACACCGTGATTGATTCCAGCTATGAGATGACTGACGCCAGCGCCGCGCACCAACGCTGCGAAAGCGGCCGTGTAGCTGGCAAAGTAGTCATTGTAATTAACCAGAACTCAGCCGCAGAGCGGGATTCATCATGCAAACCAGCGGCTTCCTAAACCGTACTTTTCAGCTTGCTAGCTTGTTCGCCACCGCGGCGTGGTTGGCGATTTTTATCTTTCCTAGCTGGACTGTTGCCAACCTAGAATTGATGGCAATACCCGTGAGCCTGTTGTGCTTGGTTTATATCTTTACCTTGTTTTTCGGCGGAAAATTCGATGAACCAGGCTCAAAACCCAAAGGCCACTTTTTCAGCATGGGTGGCGTATTAAAGCTGTTTCAACACCCTCGCGCTGTGCTGGTTGGCTGGGTGCATTTTCTAGCGTTCGACTTAGTGGTTGGCCTTGGCATTTTGGTAGACGCTTCTAACCAAGGCTTCGAGCATTGGTGGATTCTGCCCAGCCTATTCCTCACGCTGATGCTCGGCCCTGCCGGTTTGCTTAGCTATTTGGGGCTGAGATTCCTTCTGCTCTAAATATTTCTCTATTTTTGCAATAAGTTATTGCAAATGAGAATTATTATCATTTAAGCTGTACGCAACACAACGGCTAGCTAACCGCGACGCTTGTTTACTGATCTTGTTTTCTTACATCGCCTACGGAGGAAACGTTATGGCATGCACGATTCAAGCGTGGTTAGAAGACGGCGAACCGCGGTTACAAGTTCTGGATAACCACTCTGGTCATTTACGAATGGCGTGGAAACCCAGCAAGAAACAAAGCGAGTTGGATGCCGGTGACGTGAAGTCACTATTCCGCTCATTGCTCGACGTGAGCACGATCGAACACCTAGCACATACCCCTACCTCAAGAGGCAACTCATGAACACTGCACAGCAGCAAACCACCACCCTGCGTCCGGCAGACGAAAGCCGCCGCATTAACAGCCAGAGCCTACTGGCAGGCGCAAAAGAAATTCTGATCCAACACGCTGATCAAATTTACCGCCTACGCGAAACCCGTAGCGGCAAACTGATCATGCATAAATAGCAAGCTCCCCAACACTCTCCTCCGCACAGCCAGCTAACCGCCACGCTGTTGCACCAAGGCAATGACATTTGCTGCGCCGCAACATTGTCATTAAAACCAACGACATAACTCCCTGCGCGCCCTATTGTGGTGCACACTATTCCTAGCAGACTAAAGGGGCTTGTTATGGAACTCGATGCGCTACTTCTCTCGCGTATTCAATTTGCCTTCACCATTGGCTATCACATTATTTTCCCGTCGCTCAGCATCGGCCTCGCCTTCTTTTTGGCGATTCTTGAAGGGCTTGAGCTGAACGCCAAAGCACCCGAACGCAAACAAACTTACCGCCGTGCTTATGACTTTTGGCTGCGATTCTTCGCGCTGAGTTTTGGTATGGGCGTGGTTTCAGGCGTGGTGCTGTCGTACGAAATTGGCACCAACTGGGGCCGCTTCTCAGAGATTGCCGGCCCAGTGGTTGGCCCGCTGATGAGTTTTGAAGTACTAAGCGCCTTTTTCTTAGAGGCTGGCTTCCTCGGCATTATGTTGCTCGGCCGCAACCGAGTTGGGCCTAAGGTGCATTACTTCTCTACCTGCATGGTGAGCCTAGGCACCATGATTTCAGCGTTTTGGATTCTGTCGGCTAACAGCTTTATGCATACTCCTGCCGGATTCGAGATTGTGGACGGCATCGTCATGCCTGTGGACTGGTGGGCGATTGTGTTTAATCCCAGCTTCCCTTATCGCTATTTCCACATGGTAGTCGCCGCCTTGCTGTCTACCAGTTTTGTGATTGCGGCCGTTGGCGCCTGGTATGTCATACACAACCGCCAAGTCGACTTTGGTAAAGACTTAATGAAGACCGGCCTATTGGCGGCTGCAGTATTGGCCCCCACACAAGTGGTGATTGGTGACTTACACGGTTTAAATACGCTGGAACACCAGCCGATTAAAGTCGCGGCGATGGAAGGCCACTGGGAAACCGGCGGCGACGTGCCGTTACTACTATTCGCATGGCCGGATGAAGAAGCGGAAGAAAACCATTTTGAGATTGGCATCCCAAAACTCGCCAGTTTGATTCTGACGCATGACCCATCTGGTGAGCTGCAAGGTTTGACCAGCGTGCCGGCGGAAGATCGCCCGCCCGTAGCACCCGTGTTCTTTAGCTTCCGCCTGATGGTGGGGTTGGGCATGTTAATGCTGGGCTTAGCGTGGCTGGGTATGTTTAAGTGGTGGCGCGGCACACTCGGCAATAACGACTGGTTCGCCACTGCTATTCGCTTCTGCTCACCCATCGGTTTTGTCGCCATTTTGGCAGGCTGGGTGGTGACCGAGGTTGGGCGCCAACCTTGGACAGTGACCGGCTTGCTACGCACTAGCGGCGCCTCGTCCTTAGTGCCGGGCCAAGATGTCGCCTTTACCTTGCTGGCGTTTGTGGTGGTGTACTCGGTGCTGTTTGTGGCCTTTGTGCTGTTCTTCCGCCACTTGCTACGCAAAGGGCCGGGTAGTTTGACCACCGAATCTTTACCGCATCAAGGTAACGCTCGCCCTGCCTTCTTGGCGGGCCGAGACTAAGGGAGGCCGTTGCAATGAATATGGAATTATTACCCCTAGTATGGGCTGCGATTCTTGGCCTTTCTGTGACCTTGTATGTACTACTCGATGGCTTCTCTTTAGGCGCAGGCATTCTGTTTCCGTTTGCTAAAACTGAGGAACGCCGAGACTTAATCATGGCATCGGTCGCACCCGTTTGGGACGGTAACCAGACATGGCTGGTCGGCGGTGGCATGGCCCTGTTAACCGCCTTTCCCAAAGCTTTTAACTTGCTGCTTTCTACCTTTTATTTACCGCTGAGCATTATGTTGCTGGCATTGGTATTCCGTGGCGTAGCATTTGAATTCCGCTTTAAAGCCAAGCAAAAAATCTTTTGGGACCGTTCCTTTATCGGCGGCAGCACCGTGGCGGCGTTTTGCCAAGGCTTAGTTCTGGGGGGCTACATTCAAGGCTTTGATTTAATCACCCACCCAAATGGCGCAGAGAGTTTGGCGTTACATGCGGGTAGCGTGTTCTCACCCTTTGCTATCGCCACCGGCATTGCCGTTTGCTTGGCTTACGCCTTGTTAGGTGCCTGTTGGTTGGTGGTAAAAACCGAAGGCGCTGAACAGGCTTGGGCACGCACCGCCGCGAAACGCATTGTGCCGCTGATCGGTGTTGCCGTTTTAATGGTGAGCCTATGGACACCTTACGTAGAAGCGCCGATTGCGGAGCGCTGGTTTACGATGCCGAACTTGTTGTTCTTGTCGCCAGTGCCGATTTGGACAGTGGCGCTATTCGGCACCCTACTATGGAGCTTGCGCCAAGAGCATCGCTGGGACGGCCTGCCGTTTCTCAGCTGTATTGGCTTATACCTGCTAACGCTAGTTGGCCTAGCCATTAGCGTATGGCCGTGGATTGTGCCGCGTGTGTTCTCTATTTGGGATATTGCCGCGCCAGAACCATCACTGATGTTCGCGCTGGTGGGCGTACTATTTATTGTGCCGGTGATTTTGGTTTACACCGCCCATGCCTACTACGTGTTTCGCGGGAAGACTGATATTCACGATGTTTATCATTAACTGGCGCTTTGACTCGTAGGAGAAGACCAGTGATAAAAAGAATATCGATGTGGCGACTCAAACCCGATTGCAGCGAAAGCGATCGAATAGAAATGAAAAATGCACTTCTGTCGCTAAAACAAAACACCCCATCACTACTTGATGTAGAGGTGGGGCTTAATGAATCGACATCAAAGTCTGCCTACGACATCGTATTTATTGGCTCGTTTAAGAACCGTTCTGATGTGATCGACTTTGAAAACGACCCGTACCATAAGCAAGTCGGGCAACTCGTCGATAGCCTTAAACTGACTCGCTCAGTGGTTGAATACTGCACCGACGAGGTGACGGCTGACTAAAACGGCGGCTCGTCGTCATCTAGGGTATTAGACATGGCGTTATTAAACGCCGCTGAGTCGTTTGACTGAGTGGTCGCCTGCGCGGCAGGCCATCCGCTATTGCTGGCACTTGGTGCGCTAGCATTGGCGCTCGCAGCTGCACCGGCAGCCACAATTTTCCAAGCCGCCAGGTTATTGAAGTAACGGCCGTTGTATTCGCGACCACGAATGTTGAACGACACAGTCACTTCCTGCCCCGGCGCAAAGCCATTAAGCAGTTCGATTTTGTCTTGCAGAAACTCCAACAAAATATCTTGTGAGTATTTGCCATCTTCAACCGTGACTACCGCCTCACGCTTTCTAAAGCCGCTATTAAATTGCTGCTCGTCTTGAATGAGTTTGATTTTGCCGGTTAATTCGTAAGACATGCCTTTTCCTGTCCATGTGGGTTCTGCGAAGTAGCGGTATGCTAACGGAATGAGCGACAAAATTTGCAACACAATTACGATTATTGGTGCCGGTAGCATTGGCTGCTATGTTGGCGGGCGCTTGGCGGCGGCCGGAGCAAAAGTTAATTTGATTGGCAGAACCCGTATTGGCGACGCAATCAAAACACACGGCCTGCATGTGACTGACTATTTAGGTTACGACCAACAGCTATCGCTTTCGGACACACTCACCTTCACGGAATCATTAGACAGCGCCGCAAACGCGGATCTAATTCTTGTTTGCGTCAAGTCCGCCGCCACTGCCGAAGTCGCTCAAGACCTAGCCAAACTCATTCCGCCAAGTACGGTAGTGATTAGCCTGCAAAACGGCTTAAACAATGCCGCGGTATTACGTGAGCATTTGCCCAACAACACATGCTTGGCAGGCATGGTTCAGTTCAATGTGATTAACCGTGGCGACGGTAAATTTCACCAAGGCTCAGAGGGCGGCTTGGAGTGTGAAGCACATGAGGCTACCGCGCCGTTTATGCCGTTATTCGATGCCTGCGGTTTAGGGCTAGAACAACCACAAGACTTTCTGGCAGTGCAATGGGCAAAGCTGCTGCTAAACCTCAACAACCCCATCAATGCGCTATCAGGCGTACCCTTAAAAGAAGAGCTGTCACAACGCGATTTCCGCCGTTGTTTAGCCGCGGCACAGGCAGAAGCCATTGGCTTACTGAATCACGCCAATATCAAACCCGCCAAACTCACATCGCTGCCGCCGCATTGGATTCCAACTTTACTGACCGTACCCACTTGGCTCTTCAAATTACTCGCCAACAAAATGCTGGCGATTGACCCGCTAGCGCGTTCATCAATGTGGGAAGACCTAGAAGCTGGACGGAAAACTGAAATT
>JAPPPA010000148.1:6858-7432 GCA_028817755.1 Gammaproteobacteria bacterium
CAAGCACCTGTTAAGCAGCGTTTAATTGAATTAATTCACGACGCTGAAAATGGCGGCAAGCGCGATTGGCAAGCGGCCGAGCTACGCCAACAACTGGCGATTTAGCCCGCCCGCTTCTGGCCGGGCGAACAGCCATACCAACGCTGGTACGCGCGCTGAAAGGCGCTTTGCTCGGTGTAGCCAAGCATCATGGCAATATCAATCAGCTGCAGACTAGCGTCACGTAAATACTGCTCGGCCAATTGGCGTCGTACATCATCGACCACTGTGCGGAAGTTCGTACCTGCTGCAGCTAAGTAACGACGCAGCTGTCTCACACTTAATTCAGCTGCCTCTGCCGAATTAGCTAAAACCGGCGCACCAAATGGTAGCTCTTGAATAATTTGCTTACGCACGCTGTGCATCCAACCCGGTTCTCCTTCAAAAGAAAAGCTCTTAAGTTGTTTTTCGCAGGCATCGTCTAACATCGCCAATGCTTCTGCATCGGGTTCCGCGGCCAATGCCGAATTTAGGTCGGCGAGCGAATAACGCAACCAATCGTGTTAGTGGTTAACCACAATATTAGGGACAAAAA
>JAPPPA010000148.1:7442-13907 GCA_028817755.1 Gammaproteobacteria bacterium
ATAACTCACCCAATCGTGTGCTTGGTTAAACACAATATTAGGGCCAAAAAATTCATGAAGTTCTTATATCTGCTTTGGTGCTGGGTGGCGAAAGCCAACAGCAATGGGTTTGAATGGCGTAAATGAGAACGTCGGCACCAAGGCTTGCGCCATGCTGACATTGAACATGCCATGGTGCTGGCTTAACGCGACCCGCTGATTTTCTGGAAGGCGACAGATTTGTGTTAGCTGCGCATGGTCATCGGTGATTTCTAGCCGATCACCAAATATATTGCCCCACAACACGCCATAACGAACGATACGCTCCGCAATTTGCCGCCAGTTACCACTTGCCAACTGAGCTAGCCCAACTAGACCCAGATGAGACAGCCGCACTTGCTGCGCGAGATGTAGGCCGAACAACTCGTCGTCCAGCCTAGCCGCTGCATCTTCAAACAAAGCCTTAAAGTTCTCAAACGGCAGCCGACTATCTTGAAGTTGGTCCGGCCTCCCTGGATCATTTCTGCCATAGGTAGCCCTTGAGGTTTACCGTACTCAATTAGCAATTGCGCAAATTGCTTGTCTACCCAAAAGCCTTTCAACGCGTTTCCTTCTAGCCAGGTGGTCACTCAGGTAAATAGAACCTTAGCTGAGGTTAATACTTTCGCCAAGCAAAGCCATATCTTGGCTGGCTGAAAAATGTTCTTGGAGGAGAGCAATATGCAGAAGCTAGCAATTACGGCATTGATGGCATTGATGGCATTGGTTTTAAGTGCCTGTGGCAGCAGCCCTAATAATGAAGTGCGCTCTGGCCTGATAACGACAAACACATTACCAACCGACCAATACTCAATGGCTAATGGTTGCTATGGTTTATTCGCGGTGAGCAACGGCAAATTTGTCGTGAATAACAACGACAACTACGTTGCCAGCACCAGCAGCCCGGATGAAGCAGAAGCGTTTTTCATGAAACCCGCCATGCTGGGCCAGCAAATCTTTTATGCGACCGACCTGAAAGTGATCACGGCTAGCGGCGGCAACGTGATAGCCGATGCAGCTATTAGCGAAGACGCTATTTGGCACGTGGACTTTAATGCAATTAGCAGAACATATAGCTTTACAGCGGACAGCTCTGGCGAAAACTTAATCGTAGGAGCTAACGACCAGTTAACTCTTGGGCAACCCGAAAACAATAATCATCTATTTACCTTTGCCTTAACCAATAAAGGCTGCACGCCTTACCCAGAAATGCCGCTTTCGCTCACAGGCGAGACCTATAAAGGCCAAGGCGTAGATAAACCCGCTATTGGATTTGCTGACGTACACTCTCATATCACCATGGGCGAAGAGTTATCGTTTGATGGCAGCCGTACCAATCCAATTGGCGGGCCTTTCCATGGCACCGCAGTTAGTCGTCTAGGTGTTACCCATGCGCTGGCCGACTGTGCTGAAAACCACGGTATTAACGGCGAACGTGACGGCAACAATGTTGTGCAAGGTGACCCTACTGGCACGCACCAAACTGACGGTTGGCCAACCTTTACAGAATGGCCTGCAGGGGAACAGCTAACGCACCAATCTGCCTACTATCGATGGATTGAGCGTTCTTACCTAGCTGGGCTGAGACTTCTGGTGAATTACGGCACAAACATCAATGCCTTATGCGAAGTCGCGGCCATGGCGTACAACGCCAATGCCGACCCTACCGCAGCCTGCAACGACCATAAATTTTCGATGGATCAAGTGGCATTCACACACGATATTGAAAGCTATATCGATGCCCAACACGGTGGTCCGGGCAAAGGCTGGTTCCGTATCGTTTATTCCCCTCAAGAAGCACGCGAAGTCATTAACGATGGCAAGTTGGCTGTTGTGCTAGGACTTGAAGGTTCCCAACTTTTTGACTGCGGTGTGACCATTAGCTCAACAGGTGAAACTCCACATTGCACGCAAGAGTCATTCGAGCAAAAGTTGGATGAAGCTTATGAGGCGGGCGTCCGCCAAATTGTGCCACTTCATAATATCGACAACGCCTTTGCCGGGGGCAGCGTCCTCGATGGAGGGGCCGACACCCTAAACATGTTGAACTACTACGACACCGGCTCTTTTTATCAAACCGTTGATTGCCCGGATGGCGGAGAAGACGGCTACTTCTGGCCAGGTGGATCTTATATGGCCGGCGTTCCCACTAATGGAGACGACCCCGTTTCAGAAGCCTTTTTCGATGCTCTACAGGGGCCGTTACCGGCCTACGACTCGAGCACCCGCCAATGCAACGCGCGACCATTAAACGCTTTAGGTGAACATGCCTATAGCAAGTTCTTTGAGAAAGGCCTAATTATCTCAATCGACCACGCGCCGCTTTTAGTTAAACGCACCTTGCTTGATCTAGCGGCACAAGAAGACCCGCCTTACCCAATTATTTCCGGCCACGGCTACCAAGGCGGCGTTCGTAATGATGATGTTAAAGACCTACTGAAAGCGGGCGGCTACACCTATCCATACAAATGGGATGGAGCCTCTTTTGTAGACACGCTTAATCGCGCCAAAGTGGAATACGATCGCGCCGCTGCAGAAGATCCAACCCATATGTTGCCGTTTGCTTCCGGTTTCGGTTTCGACATAAACGGCTTTGGCGGCTACAACCCTCCCCGCCCGAATCCAGAACAGTTAGTGCACTATCCCTTCACCTTGTTTGAAGGCGCAGGCTGGGGTTCTCAGTTTGACCATATCGCGCCGATGACGATCGACAAGATCAGCATTCCAGACGGCCGTACTTGGGACACAGAAATCGACGGTAGTGCCCACTTCGGCATGCTGCCTGATTTTGTAGAAGAAATCCGTCTTGAAGGCGGTGAGGACGCCATCACAGCCTTCTACAACTCGGCCGAGGTTTATATCCAGCTTTGGGAAAAAGTCTATAAAGGCGACTAAGGGCTTTACGGCGATGAAAGAACACTTGAAGTACTGGCTGTGGGACGCCGATATGAGCGGCTTAGAGGGCCGCAACTGGCGCAGATTGGCTACCACCTACGTGGTGCTTTTGGCCGTACTGCATTCATTGTTCTTTCCACTGTATATGAACCAAGTAGCCTTTCTCGGTTCTGGCTTAGGCGACGAAGACGCCACATCTGCCTGGCGAGAATTATTCGCCAGAATGGACGCTTGGGGCGAAGCGCTGAATAGCCCGCTACCGCTTTGGATTGTGGTTGCACTTGCTGTCGGCGGTGTGTTGTTTCGTATCTATACGCAATTTCGCAGTTACTTCAAATTCAAAGCCTACGAAGGCCGCGAATTCCCGATCGACATTATTGGCACTATTGCCCTAGCCAACATATACAACCTCATCGCTATTCACGTGTTACTGCTGGCCATCGGTCTTGGCAGTCTGATGCTATTTGGCGAGTTTTCGATTGGCTGGACTAGTGTTGAGAAACTGGCAGCGCTGGCACGAGACTGGATTGACCAGATACCCACTATTTTCGATCTACACCCGGTGTTGACGGTGTTTGCCGTATATATGCTGCACGGTTTTTTCCATTACTGGTTACACCGTTTTGGGCATAGCTTCCGCGCTTTGTGGTTACTGTTCCATCGGCAGCACCATGTGCCTGAGCAAATGATGAATCAGTCTATTACCGACGTGGTTTTCTCATTCCCGCTATTTATCTTAATGGTGGTGCCATACACACTAATTTTTGGCGCTACTAGCAAGCTGTTTTCTGCTGAGCCCTTGTATGTGGAATTCATTCTGATCAACCTCTTTATGGTGATCCCTGAAATCCACGCCCACAGCACGGCGCTGTATTACGAGGCCTGTAAAAACCCGATAGTGAGATGGCTAGGTTGGCTGTTTTTGAACGGCCCTTATCACTACCTTCATCACTCGTCTGAGCCCACCGACAGCGGCAAAAACGGCGCCGTAAACATGGTGAATATTGGCGGCGGTTTTTTCGGCTTATGGGACCGCGTATTTGGCACATTTAGACCGCTACGAGCGCAACGGCCGAAAGTCGGTTTAACCGGCAACCCCACCCTACATATGAACCCCATGCGCGTCGCTATCGGCGGCTTGGTGCAGCTGCTATATGAGCTAAAACATAACCGCAGTTGGAAAGACCGCCTGCTGATTATCTTTGGATCATCAAACTGGAACCCACCGGTTAGCCAAGACTTTTTATTACAACAGCCACCGAATTAGCGCCGCCAAACTAGGCAGGCCCTAGCGGCACAATACGGTAGGGATTAATGCTCGTATGGCTGTAGTAATAATGCTCTTTGATGTGCCCAAGGTCACACGTTTCGGCTACACCCGGCTCAGCGAGCAAACGTTGCATATAAGCGCTAAGCGCAGGGTAATCGGCAATGCGTTTTAGGTTGCATTTGAAGTGGCCCACATAGACCGGATCGAAACGGTACAAAGTGGTAAACAAGCGCCAGTCGGCTTCAGTTTGTTCGGCACCAAGCAAGTATGGCCCGTTATTTTGTAGCCGCTCTTCTAGCCAGTCTAAGGTCTCAAACAATGGCATTACGCCTTCTTCGTAAGCCGACTGCGTAGTGGCAAAACCGGCCTTGTACACGCCGTTATTTACGTTGTGATAAACGCGCTCATTCAACTCGTCAACCTGTTGGCGTAGTGGCTCTGGGTAAAAGTCGGCGTTATTCCCAGTGACCGCGTTGAAGGCGCTATTGAACATGCGAATGATTTCAGAGGACTCGTTACTCACAATAGTGTTGCGGTGTTTGTCCCACAACACTGGCACGGTGACACGACCGCTATAGTCAGGCATGGCACGAGTGTAAATTTGGTGCATGTAATCACTACCAAACAGCGTATCGCCTAACGGTAAATCATCCGGCGTGTCGAAATCACCACCAAATTGCCAACCGTTCTCCAACATATGTGGATGCACGACTGACACGGAAATATGCTCTGCCAAACCTTTTAGCTGGCGAAGAATAAGTGTGCGGTGCGCCCAAGGGCAGGCTAAGGAAACGTAGAGGTGGTAGCGACCGCTTTCGGCTTTAAAACCACCTTGACCGCTCTCTCCCGCTTCTCCATCGGCCGTCACCCAGTTTCTAAATGCAGACTCGCTACGTTGGAAGCGGCCATCTTTGCTGGTGTCGTACCACTGGTCTTTCCATTCACCGTTAACTAATAAACCCATGTTTTAACTTCCTATTCGGTAAGCGTGCCGTTGCCATAGTCCTTCATGGCTTGGTACAGCTCTTCTTGCGTGTTCATTACAAAGGGGCCGCGCTGTGCGACCGGTTCATTTAATGGTTTACCCGCCAGTAGCAACAGACGAGCACCTTGGGCGCTACTTAACGACACAGCCTCACCGTCGCCTAATTTGATAGCCGCTGGCGCGGTAACCGCTTGGATCGCGCCGTTAAGTTCACCTTCAAATAGATAGATAAAGGCATTGTGACCAGCCGTTATCGGCAGTGTCAGTTCTGTACCAGCTTGTAGGGCCACGTCCACTATGAGCGGATCGGTAGTCACAGGATATTCATCACCATTGATTGGCCCACTGAAATGTTGGTCCGCAATATCCAGCTGGCCAGCAATGAGACGTAGCTTGGCACCCGCAACGGTTGCCTCTGGAATTTGCTCTGGTTCAATATCTCGGTAATCAGCAGGCTTCATTTTTTCTGCCGCGGGCAAGTTCAACCAAAGCTGGAAACCGTGTAAACGCCCTTCATCTTGTTGCGGCATTTCTTCATGAATCACGCCACGGCCTGCGGTCATCCACTGCGCGCCGCCTGGTTTTAATAAGCCAACATTGCCCATGTGGTCTTTGTGCTGCATTAAGCCTTCAAGCATATAGGTGACGGTTTCAAAACCGCGGTGCGGGTGCGGTGGAAAACCGCCGATATAGTCAGCGGCTTCGTCAGACAAGATTTCATCCAACATTAAAAATGGATCGTGACGAAGGCCTGGCATCGCACCGATACTACGGCGCAGTTTTACGCCGTCGCCATCGGCGGTATCCATCGCTGGAATCACTTGCTTGAATGTTCTAAGCGTAGTCATCGCCACTCCCCTTACTTAACGTTCTCTATTGGCGCTTGGCGTCTACTGAATAGTCGCCGGGGCCGTTCGCTGCCAGCAATAAGAAGCCGCCAGCCAAACCAATGTTTTTCATAAATAGGATCATTTGCATCTGATCGCCTAGATTGCCGTGGAACAACACCGCGGCTGCGACCGAGAATCCAGCTAACGCGAGGGCAATCGGTTTAATGAAGAACCCAGCAATAATGGCAAGGCCGCCACCCAGCTCTAGGGCAATCACTAGTGGTAACAACGCGCCCGGTACACCCATGCTTTCCATGTACCCAACGGTGCCTTCATAACCGCCAATTTTATTGAAACCGGCCATGACAAAAATCAACGCAAGACCAATACGGCCCACTAAATTCAACACATTCGCATTCATAATTAACACTCCTATGATTTGGTAATTGATTGCGTAGGCATATTAA
>JAPPPA010000290.1 GCA_028817755.1 Gammaproteobacteria bacterium
CTGCTTAACCGCATTTTTCTAGATGTGGGCGAACCGGAATTTAAATTTGTTGCCCGTTCTGGCGCCTACTTCGGTTTTCTATTTGGCATTCCGCAAATGCTGCTTTATTTAGTGTATCCAGCGAATTGGGTGTTACCGCTATTTGGCCTGCTAGTCGGTTACGCCACGAACTGGATTGCCCTAAAAGTCATCTTTGAACCCAAAGACCCAATCCGCGTTGGCTTAGTGAAAATCCAAGGTTTATTCCTCAAACGCCAAGCCGAAGTCGGTCATGCTTACGCCAGCCTAGTCTCAGATGAAATTCTGACTCCACAAAATATGGCAGACGCTGTACTCAATGGCCCCAACTCAGACGCCTTAGACGAAGTGCTAGAACGCGAAGTTAAACGCGCCATTGATGACAGCGTCGGCATCACCATGCCAGTAGTCACCGCCGCCCTTGGCCGCGAAAACTACAAGAAGATGAAAGAAACCGCAGTAGCCGCCACGCATAAACGCGCCGGTTCACTGATGGCACATGTGGGCAGTTACTTAGAAGAAGTGATGGATGTAAAAGCCACGCTTTCTACGCGACTAGCTGCACTCACACCAAAAGAGTTCGAAGGCTTGCTTCGCCCCGCGTTTGAGCAAGACGAATGGATCTTGATTGCGGTGGGCGCGGCGCTGGGAATGGCAGCGGGCTTTGCGCAGCTGTTTTTGATGTTTAGCTAAAGCGCTTGTAGCACGTTCACTAACGGTTGCAACGACTCTTGGGCAACACGCCAGACTTCACTATCGTCGATGCTGGCGTAGCCGTGAATTAACACGTTGCGAAAACCGACAATATTAGGCAAGTCCGGTACTTTCTCGGCTACCTCAGGCGCAATCTTACTAAGCTGATTTAACGCTTCGCCGATAATTTCAAACTGGCGCTCTACCGCTGAGCGCGTTTTGGCATCTGCGGCGTAAGCGTCGAAGTCTAAGTCATGGATAAACTCATCAATATGTGATGCCGCATTCAAGGCATCCCAAATTAATGCCTTAGCGTCAGGATGCATAAATCAGTTCACGCTCGGTATTGGCACGTTCCAACACATAAGGATTTTTAATGGCGTTGGTATTAATCAAGTCAACCGACCGCCCCAAGGCTGAAGACAAGTCGCGTTTCAGCCCAAAGTAGCGGCTCAAAAATGTTTGTGTGTTTGGTTTAAACACATAAAGCAAATCAACATCACTGCTATTTGAGAAATCCGAACCACGCGCAGCCGAGCCGAACACTTCTAGGCGTTCAACTTCATAGCTTTCGCATATCTCAGCGATCCGGTTCAATTTTTCAGCTACATCTTTATGCATAAACTAAATAATAAGATGCATAAGCAGTTGGCGCAAAATCACTCAGTATCTACTGAGCACAAGTCGCAACCTCAAACTCATCGGTAGTACCGGAATAAGCACCACTCCCAGCCACGCCGTCATGGCGAATACGGTAGCGGCCTGGTTCTACGTCTTCCGGCAGAATCCAATCAACGCGGAATTCATTGGCGCCGAACTGGTTGATCTCGTATTCGTAGCGGGTAAACCAGTCGTTGTCGCGCTTGGCTACTTGCCAGCTGCCATCAGGCTGTTGCTGCTCTACAAAGAAATAGCTGTCTTCTGATTTCAGATCGTTACGCGGGTGCCCACCTACAAAACGCGCGGTAACCGTTACGCGATCGTCACCCAGCTCATAGCTTGGGTTCGGCTGTAGCGTCACGGTACCAAATGGGTCGGTTGGATTACCGTCATTCGCAGAGGTGTCGGCCACCATGGTGGATACTTCACTGCGATAGCCGTTGTTCTCGTAAGGGCTGGTTGGCGTAGTGTCCGCTTTTACGTGAGCAGCTAAACGCACCATTTCTTGCTGCACCGCTTCTAAGGTCCAAGGGCCAAAAATGGTGGAGGCGCCTTCATAGTTTTGTACGGAATACTCTTCACGCGTGGTGAGGTAGTGCACAAAGCCGTTACTCAAACCTGAGATAACGGCGTAATCAATGCCGGCGTCTTCCAGCTCATTTAACACCACGTTACGAATACGACGGCCGCTATTGGTGGTGACTTCCCACGGCAATGCAATGATGGCCAAGTTGCCAAGCGTGACAATTTGAATCGGCAAGGTCATTGGCTCTAGCGTTTGTGTGCCGCCCGGCTGGTTAAATGGCGACTGCTGATTAAGCGGGAACAGAATCGGTTTTTCGGCTTGGCAGTCATAGTTCAGCGCGTCGTACACCGCATTGTCGCAACCCACTGGCACCAATAGGCCCGAAGGCAGCGCACCGTTTTGGCCGGCCGCGAAGCCATCTTCTAGCAAGGTAATCACTTCTGCTGGGTCTTGCGTATTGGCACAGGTTTGGCCTTCGCTGGCTGGGCCACGGCCATCTTCAGCGCCGCCAGCCATAGACACACCTAAAGCACCACTGCAGCTTTCATATACATCCGGTGCCTGCGGTTGCAGTTCTGCCGGGTAGTTACCGGGGTTGGCAATTTGCACGGTAGACCAATCAATTTGAATGGCTTTAGCAGACACCTGGCCGACTAGGCGCTCGTTGGCATTGTCGTATAACTGCTTAGCGTGTCGGTATTGTTTGTAACCAGAGATCAGCGCGTTCTCAGGCTCGGTACGGCCACCGGCGCGGTTGCGGAATGCGTCACCTTCCAAGTCACGTAGTTCGGCTTCGGTTAAATCGGGAATAAAGAGCGACGGCGATGCGTCACCCTCATCTGCCTGCATAAAGCCCGCTAAAAACGGCTCTGCTTGATTGGCTGAAAAATATTCGGTGTCAAAGTCTTGCTCAAAACGTAACGCGGCATAGCCTTTGTTGTCAGCTGATAGCAGCGTGTTGTTTTGGTAAATAGAGGTCACGTGAATGCCGTACCAATTCACCATGCCCACCTCGGTGCCGTTGTCGCGCTGCAACTTCAGCAGCGACATCATGCGGTTGGTGCGTACCTCATTGCCGTCGGTATCCAAAAACGCATTTCGATCCGCTTCTGGGTTTTCTAAATATGCCGGTACCGAGCGGTTGGTGGTGCCATTTAGCAACTCGGCCTGACTAAAGAGAATCGGGCCGTCAGTCGCGTTAGCTAGGTTGTTATGCGCGCGACGGATGGCAGCCATAATGCCGTTAATAGCCGCGGCTAAGTTTTGCGGGTCATGCCCACCGGTAAGTACGTGATAGGCATCGTGGTGCGACTGCCCGCCAGCGGTGCTGTGGCTGTGCGATGGATTCAGTACTACGTTATCGCGGTTATAGAAACCGCCCAGTTCATTATCTGCTGCCAGTGCATCAAGCACGCCTTGGCGGATAGATGTGAACATCAGGCCTAGGTCGTTTTGCACAATCACTGCGCGGCTGTCTTGACCGCCGCAGTTAGACTGAAAAATAAATGCACGCGCGTGCTGGCGGTCGATCAAGCCAGACGAAATTTGGTCGCTATCGACATAGCCCGCCATGCTAGAGCCAGCGGTAGCGCCGGTAATGTCACCCAAACCAGCGGCGTAGCGGAAGGTAGTATTGCTTTCGCAGGCACCGCTGTTTAAGGCAATGCCGGTACCACGCGTAGCATTACGTGCTTGATAGTGCGATAAATCTTGCAGCGGCAAGTCAGCCGGTGTGCGCTGAATAGACACGATGTCGTTGTCAGACAAATGCCCTAGGCTGCAGGCACGTTGTTCCACCGGGTTGCCGTTTAACGGGCTTTGGGCCAAGTCTGGCGAATTACTGCCACAACCGACCAACACCGCAGCCGATACCAACACGGCCGAAGAAAATAGCGCTCGCATTAAAGTCTCTCCCCCAACGCTGCGCAGTCATTGCGCTATACGTTAGCTGTTACATAATCTTTAAACTGATTTAGCTAGTTATTCTGACATTTAACAAACCACACTGCCATGACCGACCCAGCCCACCAATCTGCCCCTTATGTCAGCCCTGCCGCTTGGCAACAGCAAGGGCAGTACTTTGCGTTTAACGGACAACAGATTTTCTATCGCGACAGCGGCATTGATGACAAACCCGTACTGCTGCTTATTCACGGCTTCCCCACTGCGTCATGGGACTGGCAACCGATTTGGCCAACCTTAGAAGCGCATTTCCGCGTTATTGCGCCAGACATGCTCGGTTTTGGCTTCTCTAGCAAGCCGCAAAAACACCAGTACAGCATTCATGAACAAGCTGATATTCACGTAGCACTGCTAGCGCATTTAGGCATTCAACAATGCCATGCACTTGTTCATGACTACGGCGTGTCGGTGATGCAAGAATTGTTGGCAAGGCAAATTGAAAGCAGCCTTTCAAATCTGCAATTTGTCAGTGCCTGTTTTCTTAATGGCGGCTTGTACCCAGAGATGCACCGTGCTCGTTTCGTCCAAAAACTCATGTTAGGACCACTGGGGCCGCTGCTCTCTAAACTCACCAATCAAGGCCAGTTTAATCGCAGTTTTAGCGCGGTGTTTGGCCCCAACACACAACCCTCAAAGCAAGAGTTAGCGGACTTTTGGGCACTTATTAAGCACGCACAAGGCGACAAACTATTCCACCGTCTTATCCGTTATATGAAAGACCGAAAACAACACCGGAACCGTTGGGTGCACGCAATTGAAAACCCGGGCATTCCGGTACGCCTGATTAATGGCCCAGAAGACCCTGTTTCCGGCCGCCATTTAGTGGAGTACTATGCGAACAAAATTAGTAATGCCGATGTAGTGTTACTAGAGGGTATAGGTCATTACCCACAAGTGGAGGCGCCTCAGGCAGTGTTAAAACACTTTCTTGAGTTTTACAAAAGTATGAACTAAATATTGCTGCTACTTCCCTAGCAGACGCCACGGAGAAACGAAGTTGGACCTAAATAGTTACAAGCAACAAATGCTTTCCCAGTTGGACGGCTACAAAGCCAAAGCCAACGACCTTAAAAACTTAGCTGAAGACCAGATTAGCGGTCAGATTTCAGAAGCTAAGCGCCTACGCAATGAAGTAGAGATTCAAATTGCCGACGCGCGCGAAGCCATTGAAGGCTTAGCCGAAAGCGGCATGGCAATTGGTAAAGACACCTTAGAAGACGCCAAAGGCGTTGCCGAAAAAGTCTTGGGTGAAGTTGCTGCAAAAGTAGACGAGCTCAAAACTAAAATTGGCAGCTAACACGCTGCGCATAAAAAAGGCCCGCAATAGCGGGCCTTTTTTATTCACGCGATTCGCGCTTAGTCGGTGCGACTAGTCACTTCCAACAAGTGATAACCAAACTGGGTTTTAACAGGGCCTTGCACGGTGTTAACCGGGGCGCTGAATACCACTTTGTCGAACTCAGGCACCATCATGCCCGGGCCAAAAGAACCTAAATCACCACCTTGCGCGCCAGACGGGCAAGTGGAGTTGGCTTTAGCAACATCACCAAAGTCTGCGCCGCCTTCAATGTCGGCTTTAAGTGCTAGGCATTTGGCTTCGTCAGAAACCAAGATGTGTCGTGCGGTGGCTTGTGCCATGTTGTATTTCCTTAATTAATCTAAATATTCCAGCGGCCTAGGGGCGCCGAGATCAAGGCAAAAAGTAGCTGAAAAAGCGGAATGTACAAGTAGTACATGAGCATTTTGAAGCTGCTTTTTAACGCAGATATTCGGTGTTCCTAGGTTCGCTGGTTACCATTTGGCGTACTGATCTTCCACAAACCCATATTGGCTTTGTATTTCCAATCTTTCGCCTTCGGCAGTTTCAATAAAACCATCAAAGCGACCAAAAACTTGTTTGAAGTTGCTGGCCGCCAATAAAAAATTTTGCCGTTCCAGGTGCAAACCTTCGGGCGTAAAGTGCAGTTTTCCTTTGCCGTTAGCGAACGTTACCGTCCACGGTTGCATAGGATCATCCTGCTCATAATCAAATTGGGCCTGTCCGGCCGAAATACAAGCCCCATCTAACCAATAACAGTTTTCTGAGTAACTGGTTTCATTAACACCGCAAGACACGTTTAGGCCAATACTACGGCCGTCGGCTAATTCGCCACTAAAGCAGGCCCAGTTCCAGAAGGTTTCTCGGCGCATATAACCGGCTGAAAAGTCATGATGGCTGTAGGCATTAATCGCTTCCATATCGTAGTTGCCAAACGGGCCAGACACTTTGCCTGACACCGGCACAGCGGCCACTTTATGGGCATACACATAACCATTCCGACCAATTTGGCTATTAATCGACATGGGCTGAAAGCCGGCGGCGGTTTCATTTAGCGTAAGTTCGGCCTGTAACTTTTTGCCTAAATTTACGGTAATGGTCTTACTACGTGGGGCGTCGGCATAACCAAAATGTACTTCACAACCCGGTGCTTTGAAATGAGACTGCCCTTGCACGGGCGAGTCTGAATTTTGAGTACCTAAAGCAAACGGGCTACGAAAGGTGTATTCCTTTAGCTCTTTGGTTTTGGGTAAATACACATAGCAGAACAACACCGAGGCGTAACGCACATTGGCCAAGGCACAGCCAAACAGCAGCTCGCTACTAATCACACCAAAGTATTCAAACTGCTTAAAACCAACCCAGCGTTGAAAGGCACTGGCTTTGTTGCCCATTGGCGTGCGGTAATCAAAAGCCGCCGCATTCACGCTTGGGATGGCGTCTTCAAAAACGCCAAATACTGGGCGCCCGTTATCGCCAATCACCGACGGCGGTGTTTGTTGCGTCATAGGGTTAGGCTGCCATGTTTGGCCTCACCCACCACAAAGCTAGGGGTAGTGCCTGGGAATAGCCAAAACTTATTCATTTCTGATGAAGGAAACATATTGGGGTAACGCGCGTCACGCTGAGACGGCCCAGCAATGGTGGCTTCTTGCACCATTGAGATGTACTGGTCGATGGAGTTTTCCAAGGTATTGGCGTTAATAATTACCTCGGTGTCGATAGTGTTAGCGTATTTAGCTACACCGGCAGCGGTGGACAACTTAGGCGCATACGAGTCCACGCTAATGCCGTTTTCAGAAATCACCCAAGGGCCTTCGTCGGTGTTCACCACAATGCTGTGGTTACCTTCGGTATGGCCCGGCGTATGAATTAACGCCACGCCGTCGCCTAAGCTAATGCTGCCCTCAAAACGCAAAATCTTTTCTTCTGGAATACCGATGGTGCCATTTGGACAATACCAATCTTGCTGGTACGGGTTTAGGTCGCGCGCGCTTTCCACTTCGCGGTTATGCACAATCAATTTTGCATTGGGGAATATTGCAGGCTCGTCATCTGTGCCCAACCAGCGGCGCACGTCTTGGGTATGCAAGTGGTCGTAGGTAATGTAATCAATGTCTTCTGGCTTTAACCCTAGGCTAGCAACCACTTCTGGCGCAGAGGTGTATCGCGTGGCAATAAAGTTCTGCACAAAGCTGGGGGTGCTGTCTTGCAAGCGCCGGAAGAACGGCGTTTCACCGTTGCGTTCATGGTCTGACGGCGATACCAATAGGGTTTTCAAGCCTTCTGGCGTTTCATACTGCACCACAAAAATGCGGTTGGTAATCATCATGAACTCTACCCAACGCTCGCGGCTAAAGGCGTTGCGAAAGCCGTAACGGGTTGGGTATGGCACGCGCACCAGATCAAACGACTGAAAATATTTAACCTTGGGACCAGCTACAAATCGCTCACGAAAGGATTGCGCAGCGGCGCGGGTGTCTTCTACTCGCGCCATTTGGCCCAAGGCATTACGAGAGCCGTCAAATTCGGTAATTGGGATAAACATACGCCGTGTCCTAACTGTAATTTTTAGAGTGATATTGCGCCGCGCCTTTCTTACGCAGCTTTTCAATTTGGCCAAATAGCATTTTAGGAAACACATTGGCTAGCTTGCCTTTCCAACCGTCAGCCGCAGGCAAGTAACAATCTAACGGGCGCTTCTTCAGCACATGGCCTAGCACGGCATCGGCAATTTCTTCGGGCGCTAAGGCACGGCTGCCAGAAAACGTTAAGGCGGCGTTAGGGTCGTCTCGCTGCTGGTCTAACATCGCGGTGTTTACGGCGCCGGGGCCAACCGCCGTTACGGCAACGTTGTACGGCAATAAATCTGCCGCAGCGGCTAGTGTGAAACCACGCACGGCGTATTTACTTGCGGAATACACGGTAATGCCGGGCACGGGATAAAGTGATGCCAAGGAGCTGATATTAATGATGTGGCCCTGCTGACGCTGCTTCATGCGCTTAGCCATCGCATTGGTGCCGAAAATGGTGCCGTTTACGTTCACGTCCATCATGAACTTCACGTCATCGGCTTCAATTTCACCCGTGGCGCCACTGCGAAGCACACCGGCTATATTGACCAACACATCAATCGGCCCGTGTTGGGTTTCAACGTCTTCTAGGGTGTTTTCCCATGCATCGGCATCGCGCACGTCGAGCGTATAGGTGGTGGTTTTGTCGCCCCACTTCTCGGCCAGCATCTCGGTGTTGGCATCGGTTGCGATAAGTTCATGGCCGTCTGCTAACGCTCGGGCAGCAACGGCGGCGCCAATGCCGCTGGCGGCGCCGGTAATAAATAGTCGCATGTTGTCTCCTTTGTGCCGGTTAGTGTACCGGCGACAAAGAAGATTAGTGAAGCCTTAGGGTTGATTCAAACCCCAGTCGTAGTCGTACTTAACTTTGCCGTTAAAGCTACGCACGGTGCTGGCTAATTCGTTTGGTAACCACTGACTTAAGGTTTGCAGCAGCTCCGCTTCATTATTACCAAAGTCCACTTGATACCAATCAAAGATTTTAGATAAACGCAGCTTATTGCCATCTAAGGCCAAGCCACGCGGGTGTGAAAGGTAGGCGCGAGCGGCGCTGTCTAACAGGGCTTCGGTATTGACGGCGTTATAGGCAGTGGGCAGCAAATTGGGACAGCCGATGCTGGCGCAATTCACGGCAAAGTGAATGCGGTTGTCGTCCCAAATAGGTCGCAGAATGCGGTGCTCTACATCATTCAAGCTGAGCGCTTGGCCTTCAATGTTTAGCAGCTTTTCATTCCAAGGGCCGGGGCTAAAGAAGCTACCACCAATTTTTAAAATGGATTTGGTTGGGTAGGCCTCTAACACGCGCTGAATAGTTAAGGCGTTATATAGGTTAATCCAATAGGCTTTTTGCTCTGCCAAATTCAGCTGGCGCGGTTTTACCGCTTCTAGCTGTTGAATGTATTTGTTTAGAGCAGCGCGATCAGCGTCGGTTACGCCTGCATAGTCAAACCGATTAACGCCACTGGCGTGGTTAGCATCTAAGTAGCGGTCGAGTGTTTGTTGCCAAAGGCTATGGTCAACCGTTTCTGTGTTGCTTGGGTTGGACTGATTCCAAAACGCCCACAAGTCAGACTTAGGCGCGGCAGTGGCTGCCACGCTAAACAGTAGGCTGGCAATGAGCCCGAAGGTAGTGATGAATGTTTTCAATGCGGTGTCCTCTTACTGTGCGCATAAGAGAGGCAAAGTCCGCTTTAGTTCTTAAATACCGAGTTTTCGAGACACCCAGCGTGACATTCGTGGGTTCATCATCGTTCCCACCCCCATTGAAAACATGCTGGGGCTAACCACGCGCTTAGGCCGGCGCTTCACAGCTTTCACTAACCAACGGCCTGCCTTCTCTACCGACATAGCCGGTAATTGGCTGTACAGCTTAGTTGGCGCAATCATAGGTGTTCTCACTAGGGGGTAATGCACCAGCGTGGTAGACACACCCGTACCGGTTAGCTCAGTATCTAAGCTTTCGGTAAAGCCATCCACGGCTTTCTTACTCGCCACATAGGCCGCAAAACGCGGACTAGGCACCAAGGTTGCCCACGTGGTGACATTCACAATATGCCCGTCGCCTGCCTCCAACATTGGCGGCAATAACTTAAGCGTGAGCCGCACCAAGCCAAAGTAGTTAATTTGCATGCAACGCTCGTAGTCGTGAAAGCGCTCAAGCGAATTTCTTACAGAGCGACGAATAGAACGACCGGCATTATTAATCAGCACGTCGACCTTGCCATGCTTTGCCAGCAGCGCTTCGGCTAAGGCATCAATATCGTCGTAGTTAGACAGGTCTGCCGTATGCGCCTCGGCTTGACCGCCATTCTTTCGAATGTCCGCGACTACTTGCTCTAGCTCATCTGAGCGCCGCGCCACCAAAATAACGTATGCACCCTCGGCTGCCAGCTGGCGCGCACCCTCGGCACCAATGCCGCTAGACGCGCCGGTAATTACAATTTTCTTATTTTTTACCTTACCCATGTCTTCTCCGCCTTTTGTGCGATAGATAACCACGCTACCGCTAAGAACACACGCTGGCCTTGACCGCAGACACCTGTTTTTATGTCAACATGGCAACAGATGTAGGAGAACCATAATGAAACATATCAAACCATTTATTGCGGGCTACCTAGCCACGCTTATTTTTCACCAAGGCGTTTGGGCGTTGCTGCATGCCGCAGGCAAAGTGCCCAATGCGGCTTGGGACATGACCGCCACCAGCCCATTTGGCGTTCCAGCGGTCTTATCGCTCGCATTTTGGGGCGGCTTATGGGGCAACGTGCTGTGGTTACTTATGCAACGCAGCCAAGGTGCCGTGTATTGGCTAAAAGCCGTAGTAATTGGCGCGGCTGGCCCTAGCGCTTTGGCGCTATGCGTGGTGTTTCCACTAAAAGGCCTAGCCTTTGCGGGCGGCGGCGACCCTAAAATTATTGCCGGCGCATTAATGCTTAATGCTGCCTGGGGTTTGGGCGTGGGCATCTTTATGAAGCTTCCGCCAAAGTTCTAAATTCAAATTAAACAAGGCGCAGTAATAACACTACTGCGCCTTTTTCTTTTTATGGCTTCGCCACTGCTTAACTTAAGCACGACAATAAGTCCTCAAATATGAACCAAGTAACGCATTGCAGACAATTTTGCAGTCGTTTAGTGATTCGACTGAAATCCCCTAGCTACATTAGTTGCGCGTCACAGCAACTTGGGGGACAAAATGAAATTACACACGCTTATCGCGGCACTCGCTGCGGCCTTATTCCTATCTGCCTGCTCACCAGACAACATTGTTTTGGGCACACCCAAAGCCAATGCCGGTGCTAATAAGGCCATCGTAGAAGGCAATACCATATCCATTACCGGCAGCGGCAGCGATGACGACGGTTCGATCGTCAGCTACCAGTGGTCCCAGATCAGCGGCCCGCAGGTAACTCTCCTGAATGCAGACACCGCCACCGTTAGCTTTGAAGCGCCTAGCGTTAACAGCACCAGCGATGTGGTGCTGCAACTCACAGTTACCGACAACGAAGGTAAAAAAGGTAGCGACACCGTTACTGTCACCATTACCAACAACTTAGCAGCTCCGACTGTTAATGCCGGTGAAGACAGAGTCGTCGACGAAACGTCTCTAGTTAATCTGAACGGCAACGCTACAGATAACGACGGCAACGTTGTTAGCCAAAGCTGGGAACAAATTGACGAGAATCCTAGTGTTAGTCTTCAAGACAATGGCGACGGTACCGCTTCTTTCACCGCCCCGACAGTAAGTACAGCAACTACGTATACCTTCCGCTACGTAGCAACAGACGATGACGGACTCAGTGCGCATGATGATCTAGAGGTGGTTGTCACGCCTGTCATCATCGCTCCCATCGCAGACGCGGGGGACGACCAAACCGTTAATACTAGCGACACCGTGACTTTAGATGGCACGTCATCTAACGACCCTGACGGCAGCATTACAGGCTACCAGTGGGTACAAGTTGGCGATAACACAATCACCATCACCGATGCCGACCAGCCCCAAGCAACCTTTATAGCACCGGATGCTGCCAGCAACCTTAGCTATACATTCCAGTTAACCGTTACCGATGACGACAACCAAACACACACTGACCAAGTGAGCGTTACCGTCGTTGCGGATGCGAGCCTACCTATTGCCGATGCTGGCACCGCACAAACTGTTCAAGAGCCAGCCGACCCAACAACATTACTGACTGTTAGCTTAAATGGTGCCAATAGCTCGGCAGCAAGTGGGATTGACACCTATAGCTGGGAGTTAACAGACACCATTCCTGCCATTCCAGAACACGGCACAACAATTTCGCTAGATAACCCAGACAGCGACACCCCGTCGTTCACGCTGGTAGATATTCACCGAGACACGCAGTTTGTATTCACCCTAACGGTAACCGACACGCAAGGTAATACAGCAACGGACACCGTAGTAGTTACAGCAACAAAATACTTAGAACCTCGGAACCGCTACGCACACAATAACCAGTGCTATTTGATGTATTCCACAGCTAACGAGCAATACGTCACTCTTAACAACGGTAACTACACAGCTACGGCGCTAGAACCAGAAGATGCGACCCCTGTTTGGCTACGCCCAGCCGCATTAGGAAAATATATCGCTGCAATCGATAGCGGTGTAGCAGCTGATGGCCGTGCTCGTCGCTTGCTATTCACAAACACCACAACTGATCCTATTCAGGCCGCAAGCTTTGGTACCACTGCGCTAGACGACGCCACTGAAGAGCAAGCCGTATTCACCCTGATCGGCGCAGGCGACCAACGCGAATACCCTCCTACACCGGTATTCCACGAAGAACCAACAAATAGCACCATTACTACCTACAGGAACTTCGTAGAAAGCACTCAAGCACAAGTTGACTCCACCGGGTTCACCCTTGCATTAGGCAGTAATCAGCGCGTTGTTGTCGGTACTGATGATGTACTCACCTTCGCCGATGCAACCGGCGCCGAAACTGAAACATTTCACTTTGAGCGCACTGACCGGGCCTGCGTTGACTTCCCAGAAGCAACCAGCAACACCTCAGGTGAAACCTTTGAAGGCACCGTTAGCTATACCGACGCCGCCGGCGAGACAAAAGACATTGTTCTAGGCCATGCCGACGTGCACGTACACGTTAGCTCAAACAACTTTCTTGGCATGACCCAATGGGGCCGCACCTTCCACCCACTTGGTGTGACTCATGCGCTAGATGATTGCGATGAATTCCATGGCCCAACAGGCGAACAAGACACCGTTGGGCAGCTATTCAGTGAGGATTATGGCCCGCACGACACCACTGGCTGGCCTACCTTCCCTCTTTGGCCAGCAGCTGGCCTCCTGACCCACGAAGCCATTTACTGGACCTGGCTAGAACGTGCATGGCTAGGCGGTCAACGCATATTGGTAAATGACTTAGTTGATAACGAAACCCTATGCGAACTGCAGCGCCCCTCATCACCTGAGCCAGATCAAGACTGTAATGCTATGAACAACGTCGGCAAACAGGTCGGCACCATGTATGGCATGCAAGACTATATCGACGCCCAATACGGCGGCCCTGGCATGGGTTGGTTCCGCATTGTACTCACTCCAGAAGAAGCTCGAGAAGTGGCCGAAGCCGGAAAACTTGCTGTTGTATTTGGCATTGAGATTTCCAACTTCATTGACTGCAAAGTGACCTACAACCCGAACCCGCTAAGAAAAGCACCATTCGAGGAGCCTGGTTCTGGCCCAGGCGAGAACACTTGGGGCTGCACAATGGAACCTCAGCAATCCCTAGATTCCACCGCTGACGCAATGCGAGCGCTACCCGACAATCACGTTGATAAGCAGTTACTACGAATGTGGGACTTGGGCGTTCGTCAAATCATCAGTATTCACGAATTCGATAACGCGCTTGGCGGCAACGGCATCTTCGACGGTCTAGTCTTACCC
>JAPPPA010000330.1 GCA_028817755.1 Gammaproteobacteria bacterium
CAACAACAAGAATTCGTCGGTGACAAAAAAGCCGAGGCCGACAACTGGAGCCTGCGGGCTTAAGTCTAAGCCGATGAAAGCGCCGATGGATTCGTTAAAGCTGTACCAAACAAAAATACACAGTGCTGCCCACAAAGCGGCAGACGAAAAGAACCACTTTGGGTTCGGGAAAAATGAACGAAACATAGTCTCTCTTTGTGGTTCTATTAAGCGGCTTTGTTATCTGCTTGCTTGCCGCTGAGCGCGTAGATTACGCGAGCGATGGCAGGAAGCAAGAAGATCGCGCCAAACATATTTGCGACGAACATAAACACCAGCAAAATGCCCATATCGGCTTGGAATTGCAGTTTGGACAGCAGCCAAGTGCAGACTGAAAGCCCCAGCGTTAAACCGGTGAAAATCACCGCTTTGCCGGTGGATTGCAGCGTATGGAAATAGGCTGTTTCAAAGTCTTCACCGCGTTTTAAATGCTGGTGCAGGGTGTCGTAAATATAAATGCCGTAGTCCACGCCAATGCCGACGGCTAAGGCGGCAACGGGCAGGGTGGCGACTTTTAAGCCAATACCAAGCACTGCCATCAAGCCATATGCCATGAGTGAAACCAGCGACAACGGCAGTATGACGCTGGCAACGCCGGCAAAGTTTCGGAAGCTGAGCCAACACATCAAAATAATCGCGGCGTACACCCAAATCAAAATGGGCTTTTCTTCGGCGGCGATAACTTCATTGGTGGCGGCCATAATGCCGACATTGCCAGCGGCTAGGTGTAGCTGCAGAGGAAGGTCGGGGAGGTTCGGTTGCGCGTTTTCCCATGCTTTGATGGCATCAATAACTGAGGTGATGGTTGCGGCTCGGTGGTCTTTAAGAAAGATATTCACCGGCATTAACGAGCAGTCAGCGTTATTTAGCCCGGCAGATGTTGGCACGATGCGGCTGTTGCGGGCTAAGAGTTGCGAGTCATTCGGTAGCGTGTGGAAGATTGGATGGCCTTCGTTCCAGCCTACGTTGGCCCAGACCATCAGTTGCGGTAGGGAAATAACAAACTGAACCGATTCATGTTTGCTTAGCTGCCACGTGAAGTCTTCAATGGCTTTCACCACGTCGTAATTCACACAGCCATCTGTTTCCGTTTCAAAGATAACCCGTAGTAGATCTTGGCCTAGGCCAAAGCGCTCAGCGATAAGGGCACTGTCTTGGTTGTAACGACTATCTGGGCGCAGCTCGGGTACGCCGGTTTGGCTATCACCAATTTGTAGGTCTTGGCCTTTCCAAAGCCCCCAGGCTAAACACACAAGGGCAATAGCAATCGCTACGCCAGCGGGTTTAGGGCGCGTAATTTTGGCGATATGAGCCCATAGTTTGTTGGCGATGGCCTCACGCTTTTCTAGGCGGTCACTGAATTTGTTGCTGTCGGTAATGGTGACCCAGCTCAGAAGGATCGGCATCATGACCTTGTTGGTCACGATAATAGCGGCCACGCCAAACGCGGCGTTGATTGCCATTTCTTGAATAATATCAATATTAATCAAATAGATAGTGGCGAAACCTATTACATCGGTTATGAGGGCTGAGGTGCCGGGAATGGCGAGTTTTCGAAATGCCTCCAGAGATGCGTCGTAGGCAGAAAGGCCACTTTCAGCAACAGACTGTGACCAACTATTCACAAACTGGATGCCGTGACTTACGCCAACAGATAACACTAAAAAGGGCACCAAAATAGCGAATGGGTCGAGCCCGAACCCTGCCATTTGCAGTAAACCAAACTCCCACACAACGGCAACAACTGAACAAGACAGTGGCAGCATGGCTAATTTGAAAGAGCCGCAGTAAGCCCAGAGCAACAAGGCGGTCATGAGTAGTGCGAGCACAAAGAAGCCAATAACCTCGAGTGTGGCATCGGTAATGTCGCCCACGACTTTGGCAAAACCAACGATGTGTACGCCAATATTGTCGTTTTCAAACGCTTGCCGCACCTCAGCTTCTAGCTGGTGTGCCATTTTTACGTAATCTAATTTTTGGCCGCTAGTGGGGTGAATATCTAATAGCTCAGCGGTAACAAGGCTGCCGCTGTGATCGACCGCAACCATTCGGCCGACTAGACCAGCGAGTTCTACGTTGTTTTTAACCTGAGCAAACATCTCTGGCGTGGCGCGGTAATCAGCAGGAATAACGCGACCGCTGGCAAAACCGCCTTCAATGATTTCGGTATAGCGAGTGTCGGCAGAGAAAAGCGATTTAACCCGTGAGCGATCTACGCCGGGCAGAAAGAAAACCGCGTCATGTACTTGGCGCAGGGTGTTTAGAAACTCTTCGTTGTAGATGTCGCCGTTTTTGGAAACAACGGCGATTAAGAGCTGGTTGGCACCGCCAAAGTCATCACGGAACTCTTGGAAGTTTTCAATCCAAGGGTGGTCGAGCGGCAATTGTTTTTCAAAGCCTGCATCTGGCTTGATTTGTAGCGCCTGCCAGCCGAAAACGGCTGTGAGCAGCATCAATACGGTAAAACCGAGTGTGCGACGCGCAAAAACCCAAGGTTCAACCACGCGAAGTATCTGCTGTGCCGTTATCATAGTTTCCTCTTTTGTTATGCCGAATAGTCTACACCGGAGCAGAACTGAATGGACCTGTACACAGCGTTGTTAGAACGCCGCACCATTAGTAGCTTTAAACCAGAAGTACCTGATAGCGAAATCATTCAACGTGCGATTGAAGCGGCCCGTTGGGCACCGAACCACCGGTATACCGAACCGTGGCATTTTTATCGTTTAGGCCCTGAGACTGCGGCGCAGGTGGTGACTTTAAATACCGCCTTAGTCAGAGCAAAAAAAGGTGATGAGGCCGCTGAGACGAAGCAGAAAAAATGGGCTAGCGTGCCAGCATGGCTGCTAGTGACCTGTGACCGCAGTGAAGATGCCCTAAAAGGCCAAGAAGACTATGCCGCTACAGCCTGTGCTATTCAAAACCTACAGTTGGCCTTATGGGCCGAGGGCGTGGGTTGTAAGTGGACGACGGGCGATGTAACGCGCGCTAACGAGTTGGCGGACTTGTGTTGGTTTGACGCCCAAGCTGAGCGAGTTGTTGGCTTGTTAATGAGC
>JAPPPA010000311.1 GCA_028817755.1 Gammaproteobacteria bacterium
GAGTTTTCATGGCTCTGTTCCGTGAAGTGATGAAGCCATGATGGTTTTTGGGCCGTTTTTACGGCATCGGAACTAAATGGGAGCTGGAGTCGTAAAAACTGCTAGTAGATTTTAAAAACTGTAAGTCATTGAACTTTAAATAAAAATCAAATAATTAACCGAGTGGAATGTTAAAAATAAGAAAAATTCACTGCTTTTTTATGATGCTGGTTAGCAAAAAAACTTTAGTAGACAAAACCTAGCGCTGGTTTTGGCGTTGAATGAGCTGTTATATGATGCGTGCATAACCACGGGGAGTAGACACGGGGTGAGACAACCATGATTGAAACAACGACCGATAACCTGATTGAGTCGTTATACGCCAACTCGTTAACCGTTCCTGCCGCAGAGTACCGAGACTGGGCGCTGCAGCATTTACGGTCATGGGTGACGTTTGATGCGGCGCAGTGGCGTCGTATTAATACCGCTGCACAGCGCGTATTTGGCGTTAGCTATAGTGGCTTGCCACCTTCTTTTTCATCGGCTTTCGACCGCGTGCGTCATGTTGACCCTGTGTATCAGAAGCTAGAGCGAGGCGAAGCCGATGCAGTGACCTCGGCCGAGTTTGAGGGCCTAGAGTTCAATCCTGCCTGGGCGCGTTTGTATGCCGCTCATGAGATTCAGCAAAGCACAGGTGTGTTTGTGCATTCGCCGGGAGGCGTTTTGCACGAGTTGATGTTCTTCCGCTTTGATAACGATGACCCATTCACAGAAGAGCAGGCTGAGTTACTCGGCCGGGCCGCGCGGCATATGGCTTCGGCGGCGACACATGCCTACTTTTTGTTACGTGGTGAGCTTAGTGCGCCCCATGCGCGTCGCCCTGCGGCGTTGGTTGATGCGCGCGGTTTGTTTTACGAAGTACAGCCAGCTTTTGTTGAGTTGGTGCGTAGGGCAGAACCAAGTTTCGATGGCGAGATGTTGCCGTTTGAAATTGCGCACAACCAGTATGACCGCGTGTTTTCATGGAAAGGTCTAAGTGTGTACGCACACGCTGTAGATGACCTTTCTGTAGTGCGCCTTTGGGAAGGTGACCTGCTATCGGCCTTAACTCAGCGTGAGCGTGAAATTGTGTCGTTGGTCTGTGAAGGCCACACACAAAAGTCGATCGCGGCGCAGTTGGATATTTCGGCCTCAACCGTGGCTACGCATATTTATGCGGCTTACAGCAAGTTGGGCGTTACCACGAAAACGGAGTTGCTGCGGTTACTGAATCCGGCGTAGCGGTAAAATTCGCCCAATAAATAACCCGCCTAAAGGCGGGTTTTTTATTGGAAATGCAGCGTTCTTAGAATTGGTGACGTAGCAGGAAGAAGAAGTCCGCCTCTAGCTGGTCACTAATGGTTTGTCCTGCGTCGTTCTCGTCATCAATGGCTTCGGCCACGATGAGATCAAGCGAGGTGTTGTTTGCGTATTGCAAAGAGGCGCGCACACCAACATCACTTAAATCATCGCCTGCATCAGTGGCAGCGATTTCCGCATAACCGTATTCATAGAAGGCTGACAAGGTAGGACGCAGCTTGCCTACTGGGTTGCCACGCCAAACAAAAGATACGCGGCCGAAGTAACCTTCATCGGCGGCTAAAATGCCTGGGAACCAAGCGCTTAGCGACGAAATGCCACCTAGCACCCATTGTTGCTGGCGCGGTACGGCGGCGTCTTCAGCGACGACCTGTCCGAGCATATCGACGTCTAGCCAGAAGTTGTTGACCAGAGATAGCTGGGTGCCTAGCTCGGGCGAGTAAATGGTGAACTGTGAATCACCGTTAGCCGCACCGCTGTTGTCATTACCTTCTAGGCCCTGCTTAACCGTTACTCGGCTAACCATTTTGCTTAGGTTGCCGATGCGTTGTAGCCAGGTAATACCTAGGCTGGCATAGGTGTGCGGCTCATCACGCGGGGTTGCGCCTTCGGTTTCGTCTTCAATATGGCCAATCACTTCACGTAGGCTTAAGCGAGTGCGCTCGCTACGCAGTAGCATTTGTTCACCGGTTGCGGAAATATCAACGATGGTGTTTTCGTTTTTGCCGTTGGCGTCATTAAAGCCAAAACGCGTTTGGTTGTAGGCCAGACCATACAAACCGAGCGGAGTGGGTTGGTCAATGCTGACTAAGTAACGGTTGTAGTCTAAGCCACCGTTTAGGTCGCGCTCAGAGCTTAGGCTGGTGATGGCAGTTTCCCAGCCGATGCTCAGTTGGGTGCCGTTATCAAACTGGTGAGTGGCTTCGATATTGCCAAAGTAACGGCCAACGAAACGGTTGCCAGGGTTGCCGAAGGTGACGGTTAAGCCGGTGGCTTGGTGCTCTTCGTTCTCTACGCTTTCCATCACGATGGTGACGTCTTCCGGTTTGTTCGGTTCGATGTGGTAGCGAACATTCAGGTCGTAGCCAGCGCGTTCTGACTTTAAGTTTGCGAGTAGGCGGGCGTCTTCAAACTCGTCGCGAGTCAGGTCTTCGTCACCAATCAAGTGATCGAAGAACGGATAGATGCTTTCTGGCGCGATGATGTCGGCCAGTGTGCCTTCGGTTACGCCGATGAGTAGCTTCTTGTCTTCTACGGCGTATTGCACAGTGACCAGCAGGTGGCCGGCATCCCAGTAGGCTTGGGTGATATTAAGTACGGCTTGAGATGGGCTGCCAGCGTTAGCCAGTGCATCATCTAATTGTTCTTTACTGAGCAAACGATTGCCGAATACGTTAACAACTACTTCGCCTACTTGACCAACGTAGCGGGCGTCTTCGCCTGTTTGTTGGGTAACAAATTCTACGGTAGCCAGCTGCGGTGGAATGGCTGGAGGTAAATCGATCGCCATGGGTAATTCCTTATTCTTTAGACGTGACTACGTGGTTATTGTTGGGCGCGTAGTTCTACGCGGCGGTTGCGAGCGCGACCTTCTGGGTTGTCGCTGCCGTCGGCATTTTGGTTGTCAGCAATCGGGTCGCTTTCGCCATAACCTTTGAAGCTCAGGCGATGTGCTGATACACCCTTGCTCCCGAGGTATTCCTTAACCGCTTTAGCACGCAAGGTGGAAAGGTTTAGGTTGTAGG
>JAPPPA010000221.1 GCA_028817755.1 Gammaproteobacteria bacterium
GACTTACGGCCAACTACGCTGACGTTGCCTTTATAAAGCTTAAGACGAACCACACCATTAACGTTTTGCTGGGTCTCATCAATCAAGGCCTGTAGCGCTTTACGCTCTGGGCTCCACCAGTAACCGTTGTAAATCAACTTGGCGTACTTAGGCATGATCTCGTCTTTAAGATGCGCTTCTTCACGATCTAAAGTAATTGACTCAATCGCACGGTGTGCACGCATCATTACGGTACCCGCTGGGGTTTCGTAACAACCACGGCTCTTCATACCCACGTAACGGTTTTCAACAATATCTAGGCGACCAATGCCATTGGCACCAGCAATCTCGTTCAGCTGCTCCATTACTTCAGCAGGCGTTACCGTTTTACCGTCGATGGCAACCACGTCACCTTTTTCGTAGGTCAGCTCAATGTAAGTAGCTTCGTCTGGTGCGGCTTCTGGTGAAACCGACCAACGCCACATATCTTCTTCTGGCTCAGCCCAAGGATCTTCCAAGATGCCGCCTTCGTAAGAAATGTGCAGCGAGTTAGCATCCATTGAGTAAGGCGAACCGCCGCCAGTGCGCTTCTTAAAGTCGACTTCAATGTTGTGCTCATCAGCAAAGGCCAGCAGCTTCTCGCGTGAATTCAAATCCCACTCACGCCAAGGCGCAATCACTTGTAGGTTTTGGCCTAGGGCATATACACCCAACTCAAAACGCACCTGATCGTTACCTTTACCGGTTGCACCGTGTGATACACCGTCGGCGCCAGTTTCTTTAGCAATCTCAACCAAGCGCTTAGCAATCAGCGGACGAGCGATTGAGGTACCTAGTAGGTATTCGCCTTCGTAAATCGCGTTAGCGCGGAACATTGGGAACACATAATCACGCGCAAACTCTTCACGTAGGTCATCAATGTAAATTTCTTTTACGCCCAATGCCTCAGCCTTGGCACGCGCTGATTCAACTTCTTCACCCTGACCAATATCCGCGGTAAACGTCACCACTTCACAGTCGTAGGTTTCCGCCAACCACTTTAAGATTACGGAAGTGTCTAGGCCGCCAGAGTAGGCCAACACGACTTTATTGAATTTTTTGCCTGCGCTCATAATGTCCTCTAAGCTGTGGCTCAGCGTTATCTGCCGCCCACGCTTGTTAGCTTTTCAAAATGGGCGCGAATTTTACTGGTTTTCGATGTCAGACTCTATTCCCGACAGTCCTTTAGGTACTGCCAACCCTGCAATTAGCCAACGTTTTCGTGGTTTTCTACCCGTTGTAGTAGATGTAGAGACTGGCGGGTTTAATGCACAGACCGATGCCCTACTGGAAATTGCCGCCACCATTGTGCGCATGGACCACGACGGCAAGCTGTTTGTAGCTGACACCGTACACGCCCATGTAGAGCCGTTTGAAGGCGCCAACATGGACCCAGAATCATTAAAAGTGAACGGCATTAAGCCCGATCACCCACTGCGATTGGCAGAAGACGAAACCACGGCCATGACCAAAGTCTTCAAACGCGTACGCGAAGAAGTAAAAGCCACCCAATGCAACCGCGCCGTGTTGGTTGGTCATAACGCCTGGTTCGACCTGAGCTTTGTAAACGCCGTAGTTGCGCGCAATGGTATGAAGCGCAACCCTTTCCATGCATTCTCTAGCTTCGACACCGCCACCATGGGCGGCCTGGTCTACGGCCAAACCGTACTGGCAAAAGCCGCCGAAGCCTCCGGTATGAAATGGAACAGCGCCGAAGCCCACTCGGCACGCTACGACACCGAAGGTACCGCCGAGCTGTTCTGCCGCATGGTGAATGCGGTTAAGCCAGTTTATGAATCACTATTAATTCCTGACGAGTATTAATAACGTGAGAAGCGTTAGTTCTCCAGCACTTATAGAAACTGCTGTTGGTTTATACGGTGCTTGGTTAATAACTCAAGGGACAGTTCATCTAGTAACCACTTCGTTAGCATGGTTTTTTAACCACGGGATGAGCTTACAGGCGAACCTAACTTATAGCCTACCGACTATCTTGATCGGGTTAGGACTATGTACTTTAAGAAAGAGAATTCGCCGGTTCATCGCACCTGCAAGTACCAGCTCTGACATTCTTCCCCAATGGCTAGTAGCCACCGCGGCGGCCTGCGTTGGTTTCTATTTCTTTGGAAATGGACTCGTAGATGCCTTTTGCTCAACCCAAATAGCACCGGGGCAAGACACGCCCGATACATACCTGCTATATAGAGGCATTACCCAATGTGTTGTTGGTAGCGTCTTATTCATGGCTTCTAATAACTTGGCTCGAATATGGAGCAAGCTTGAGGCATAAAAAAGCCGCTGTATTAAGCGGCTTTTTTATTGGGCTGGAGCTGAACTAACTAGGCAGCTTCATCTAACATCGGCTGCAGCTGACCTTGCTCATACATCTGCGTGATGATGTCGCAACCGCCGACCAATTCGCCGTTAATCCATAACTGCGGGTAGGTTGGCCATTGTGCGTATTCTTTTAGCTTTTCGCGCACTTCTGGGTGCTCAAGAATATTGATGAAAGCAAACTCTTTGCCGCACTCTTTCATGATGCCTGCCACTTGCGATGAAAAACCGCATTGTGGGAAGTCTGGCGTGCCTTTCATAAACAACAAAACAGGGTTGTCAGAAAGGGTTTGTTTGATTTGGTCTAAAACGTCCATGGTTTCTCTGAAAGCAAAAGTTCTAATGCAGCTATTTTAGCATGAACCGTAGCCACCCCCGCCCGGCGTTTCCACTCTGAGCTTATCGCCAGCCTTCGCTTCTACATTTATTTTAGGCGGTAATTCTTCACCGTTAAGGCTATTGCGACCCGGCTTAGCAGACTCACCGCCTTCCAACCCCCAAGGCGCTTGCTGGCGACGTTCAGTCAGTAAGCTCACAGAAGCCGGTTCCAAAAACTGCATTTCTCGAACAATACCGTCACCGCCAGTATTGGCACCGTTACCGCCGGAACCGCGACGAACGCTGTATTCGGTTACGCGCAATGGGTAGTTATGTTCCAGCACTTCCACAGGCGTATTA
>JAPPPA010000204.1:0-8371 GCA_028817755.1 Gammaproteobacteria bacterium
GCACTTAACTAGTCGCTCGTTTTTACTTCCTTAAACAAACCCCGCTTTATGCGGGGTTTGTTGTTTTAGTGAAAGTAAACTTTAATTGAATTAACTATTTGCATTAACCAGAAATATGGTCCATGTTTGCTGCGCATAAAAACGCAGCTAGTGTTCCAACATAATGGATTTCAGCCACACAGCCTTAGAAGCTCTATTCCTTCTGCTCGCAGGTCATGCACTTGCGGATTTCGGTTTACAAACGGAATTTGTAGCGCGTTTTAAAAGCCAACAAATGCGATTTAAGGACAACATCAACAAACGTGATGACCTTGTCTGGATACATGTCCTCGCCTCCCACAGTTTGATCCACGGCCTGATGGTCTATTTGGTTCTACAAAACATTTGGCTGGCCCTCGCAGAAACCGTTGTACACGGCCTGATTGATCACGCTAAAAGCGCTAACCGCTTTGGCTTCCATACCGACCAATTCCTCCACCTTGGCAGCAAACTTGTCTGGTGGATTATTTGGATGCTCACCCTCAGCTCATAAAGCAAGAGAGACCGCGAAGGAGATATCGCCATGACAACAGCACTCACAGGCAAAGCTGCAGAACACTACCAGCAGTTTATGGAGGGGCTAGCAAGGCGAAACCCCGGTGAGCACGAATACCACCAAGCCGTTGGTGAAGTCGCGCAAACGATTATTCCGTTTGTATTCGACAAACCCATTTACCAAGACGCACAAATCCTTGAGCGTTTAACAGAACCAGACCGCATCATCATCTTCCGCGTCGCTTGGGAAGACGACAATGGCAATGTGCGGGTTAACCGCGGCTACCGTATCCAACACAGTAATGCTATTGGCCCATACAAAGGTGGGCTGCGTTTTCATAAAGATGTGACGCTCTCTACCTTTAAGTTTTTGGCGTTTGAGCAGACCTTTAAGAACAGTCTCACTAGCCTACCGATGGGTTCGGCCAAAGGTGGCGCTGACTTCAACCCGAAAGGCAAATCAGACCGCGAAGCGATGCGTTTCTGCCAAGCCTTTATGACTGAGCTTTCACGCCATATTGGTCACCAAACGGATGTGCCTGCAGGCGACATTGGCGTTGGCGCACGTGAAGTGTCTTACATGTTTGGGCAGCATAAACGCCTGTCGAACGAATTTACCGGTGTACTCACCGGCAAAGGCCTCGCCTTTGGGGGGTCTTTGATTCGTACCGAGGCTACCGGTTACGGCGCGGTGTATATGCTGCAAGACATGCTCAAACACGCCGGCCAAGATGTAGAGGGCAAAACCGCCTGCGTTTCTGGCTCTGGCAACGTTGCCCAATACGCGGCTGAGAAGTTCACTCAGCTAGGCGGCAAAGTGCTCACCATGTCGGACTCTGGCGGTTTTATTCTCGACCCAGACGGCATTGACGCAGAGCGCCTTGCCTACGTGCAAGAACTGAAAAACGTTAAACGTGCACGCATTAGCGAATACGTTAAGCAGTATCCAAAT
Source organism: Gammaproteobacteria bacterium (assembly GCA_028817755.1). Lineage (GTDB taxonomy): Bacteria > Pseudomonadota > Gammaproteobacteria > JAPPPA01 > JAPPPA01 > JAPPPA01. The sequence continues at coordinate 1,487 of JAPPPA010000204.1, forward strand.
GCCAGCTATCACGAAGGTCAACGCCCTTGGTCGGTTCCTTGTGACGTGGCCCTGCCCTGCGCCACACAAAACGAGATCTCTGAAGACGAGGCACAAAAGCTCTTAGACAACGGCTGTATGGCCGTATCTGAAGGTGCCAACATGCCAACGGTTCCGGAAGGTATTAACAAATTTATTGGTGCCAAGATTCTCTATGCGCCATCCAAAGCAGCCAATGCTGGCGGCGTAGCTGTATCGGGTTTAGAAATGACCCAAAACAGCATGCGCCTAAGCTGGACACGTGACGAGCTGGATCAACGCCTACGTGAAATCATGTCCGGCATTCATGCCCAATGTGTTGAACACGGCACTGACGGCGATCACGTGAATTATCTAAACGGCGCCAATATTGCTGGCTTTATAAAAGTCGCTGACGCGATGCTGGCCTACGGCGTACTATAAGCACTAACAGGCGGCCTTTAAGGGTTAATAAAGGCCGCCAACCATAACGACTATACTCACACCTTATGAGCGACTACCAAATTGCAGTTATTGGCTCAGGCCCCGGCGGCCTGAGTGCTGCGGGGCATGCGGCCGAGCTAGGTTTAAAGCACGTATTGCTTGAAGCTAAAGCCAAACACGCAGATACCATTCAGAAATACCAGAAAGGCAAGCACGTAATGGCTGAGCCCGGCATCTTGCCGCTGCGCAGTCCATTTGAATTTGACGTTGGTAAGCGCGAAGAAATTCTCGACTCTTGGGCGAACAGCCTGAAAGACCTCAAGGTCAACATCCAATACAACGCCGAGGTAGTCGGTGTTAGCGGTGAAAAAGGCAACTTCTCCATCAGCCTTAAGAACGGCAAAACCGTTACCGCTGAAAACATCATCATGGGTATTGGCCTACAAGGTAACCCACGCAAAGTTGGTGTTGAAAATGACGACTTTGAACGAGTTCAATACCAACTTGATGACCCTAACGAATACAAAGACGAAACCATTGTTGTTATCGGCGCTGGTGACGCCGCGATTGAAAACGCGGTTGGTCTTGCCAACCCCAAAAACCGTAACACCGTTTATATCGTCAACCGTCGTGACGAATTCGCACGTGCCAAACAAGGCAATATCGACTTAATTCTTAAATCTGCTGAAGACGGCTTTTTGGATATTGTGTACAGCGCCAACGTCGGTGAAATCGAGCTCACGCCAGACGCGGCAACGCCAATGAATGTGACGCTCAAAACCGACAGCGGCGAGCTCACTATTCCGTCACACCGCATCATCGCCCGTCTGGGTGCAATTCCCCCCAGACAATTTGTCGAGAGCTGCGGGATTGAGTTTCCTAACGACAGCCCCGGCGCATTGCCGGAGCTAACGGCCAAATACGAAAGTAATGTCGCAGGCCTTTATGTGATTGGCGCCCTAGGTGGCTATCCGCTGATTAAGCAGGCGATGAACCAAGGCTATGAGGTTGTCGAATACATCCTCGGCAATGAAATTAAGCCTGCCGATCACCCGCTACTTGAAGAAAAACTCGCCGGTTTACCGTTTGGTTTAGATGTAGATGAAACCCTTGCCCTCTTCCAAGAGCGTTTACGGGTTTTCTCTGAAGTGAATGCCTTGATGTTCCGCGAGGTGATTCTCGACAGTACCATTCACAACCCCAAAGCCAACGAAGACGTTTTCAAAAAAGGCGACTACACCAACACTTTCTACACCATCGCCAACGGCACGGTTGACGTGCTCTTGGACGATGCTGGCAAACACCGCATTACCATTCCACAAGGTGCATTCTTCGGCGAAATGGGCCTGCTTTCAGGCCGTCGTCGTACAGCTACCATTGTGGCTGGTGAAGACTGCGTCCTGATTGAAACGCCCCGCCGGACGATGAACAAACTCATCGCCTCTGACGACACGGTAAAACGCGTACTGGATGAAACCTTCATTATCCGGACCATCCAAACACGCTTCGCTCCAAACCGCAGTATTCCTGAGCTGCAGCCGATTGCTGCCGCCGCCACGCTCAATAGCTACAAGCCGGGCGACAACATCGTTACCGAGGGTGACGAAGATCAAAGCTTCCACCTTATTCGTAAAGGCTCTGTCAGGCTCTCTCGCAACGTAGAAGACGCGCAAACCGTTATTGGTTACCTGTCAGCCGGCCAATACGTTGGCGAAGCTGCAGCGCTCTCAGGCAGCGCCCAGCCGGTTACCATTACTGCCAATGTCGCCTCAGAAACCATTGCCTTAAGCGCAGACGCGTTTAATGAGTTAATGGAGCTAGAACCGAGCATTCGTGATGAGGTTCGCAGCACGCTGCAAACCCGTATTAACAACGACACCCGCATGGAAGCCAAACCCGGCAACGGCGCCGTATTGTCTTTCATGATGGAACAAGGACTTGGCGAAGCCACAAATGCCTTGGTAATCGACGAAAAGCTTTGCGTAGGCTGCGACAACTGCGAAAAAGCCTGCGCAGACACCCACGACGGCATTTCACGTTTAGACCGCGAAGCCGGGATGAGCTTCGCTTACCTGCATTTACCCACCTCATGCAGACACTGTGAAAACCCACATTGCATGAAGGAATGCCCGCCCGATGCGATTAGCCGTGCCGACAACGGCGAGGTCTACATCAAAGATTCCTGTATCGGTTGTGGCAACTGTGTACGCAACTGCCCTTACGGCGTTATCCAGCTGGCCGCAAAGCCACCGAAAAAGCCGTCTCTATGGCAGTGGTTACTATTTGGTCGCGGCCCAGGGCCGGGGCAAGACCCGAGCTTTAAAACACCTAAAGACGTGGTGAAAAAAGCCGTGAAATGCGACCAGTGCGTAGACAACAAAGGCGGGCCAGCTTGTGTTCGTGCCTGCCCTACTGGCGCCGCCATGCGTTTAGGGCCTGAACAGCTTTCAGAACTGATTGCGAATATCGAAACGTAAAGCAAGCAAAACGCCCACCACTGAACAGAAAAAAGCCGCGGTAAACCGCGGCTTTTTAGTTCCTATGCACCGCCATCGCAGCGCAGATCGTCATCGAACTCATAAGCACCGATGGAGTAACCCAATGATGGATTAGAAGACAGCGCCGTCCGGAAAACATTGAAGTCGTTAGTGAAATCATCAAATACCGGCACATCGGTCCGACCTCCAGCCACTACTTCGCATGGAGATGCACCGTCTAAGCTAAAGTCAAAGTCAGCCGAGCCGGGATCATTGTCCGACCCATCAAAGTCAACGTACAGCGGATCGAAACCGACGTTTGCAGATGCATTGTTCGCACTAGAGTTCAACGCGGCCACACTTAGGTTGCCAGCAGAGAAATCACTGTATGCGGCATTGGAGCAGGCGTACAAACTATTGTTGGTAAAGCTCACCGGCACCGTATCTGCGTTGAACTCTTCCACACAGATACGGCTAGCGCCTCCACGGTCATCACCACCAACAATATTGTTGTCAAAGGTGACCGTCAAAGCGCCATTGGCAGCATGGAACTGCACCGAAGACGTTGTTGACGTACCTTGTGTGCCAATCCAGATTGAATTGTGCTGTGCGGTGTAAGAGCTAGTCGCATTGATCGTAGCGAACAACAACGCTCTTGCAATGCTGCCAGAAGAAGCATCACCGCCATGTATAAGGTTATTGATCAGTGAAACGGTTCCATCGGTGGCGAACTCAACCCCAGTCGTCAATGTAGCTTGAGAAACCCCGCCATGAATTAGGTTGCGTTCCATATTTACGTCACCAAACCCATTCACAAACACACCTTGCGCAGTATTAGCGAATCCGCCTTCAACCGTATTGTCTGTCACTTGAGCGAACCCTGTTTGACCACCAAGCGCACCACTCTCGTTACCCAATAAGATACCGATGGATTTAGCCGCATTAGGCGCGGCCGCATTGTTATCGCTATTGCCCTTTAACTCATTCTCTTGAATGCTAGGTGTGGTGCCATTTGCGGCTCTAATAGCAACCGTTGTGCCGGTGCTACCGACACCGCCACTAATCCAGTTCGCGACAATCAATGGTGCAGTGTTGGCATCTTCAATCGCTACACCTTCGCTAGCGTCGCTACCGTCGTTACCACCATTACCTCCAGAGATAACGTTCGAAGTGATCGCAGCATTACAACCGTTATGCAGCAATAAGCCACGCGTATAAGTTTCATTCGCGTCATTGCTATCGCTTGCATCGATGTTTAAACCTGCGATCAAGGTATTAGGGGTGCCCATTTCGGCCGAGCCTGCTTGGCCATCACAACGCAATACAGTTTGTTCATAGGTGCCGCTAGCGTTTTCAAGCAAGTTCAGCTGCGTACCACAGTCGCCAGGCACACAAGTTGGGCTACCGATAAAGCTAGGATCGTAGCCACCGATAATGTTGTGCGCTTTATTAATCAAGGCGGGTTTTGCCAAACCGGTTCCTGCAGAGGCGGTATAAACGCCGTCGCTAATACGGATTTCCGTTCCGGGAACAACAATGCTCAATGCATGCCCCAAAGTGGCACAGGCTGTGGCTGGCGTTAAGCAGTCATTGCTGTCTAGGCCACCTGATGCAACGTAAAGCGCTGGCACTTCAAACTCGTAAGCACCGGCGGTAATACCCTCGCCAAACTGAGCAGGAAACTCTCCAAGAGCGCACACACCATCAATCAAAGGATGACGACCGTTGCCGTCGATATCATCTATCGGCGCAGGGCCAGCCAATCCACCGATTTGACCTTCGCACACGGTGCTTGGATGTAGGCTTAGGTCCATTCGTACCGTTAACGCGTCTCCACCAGCATTGCTACTGAAAAGACCTTGGTTGATGCCGTAATCCAAGTCGTAATTATTAAAGCTGATGCCTTCTGCAAGCGGCAACTCAATGCTGTTTACACTCACCGCACCACTACCACTGGCCTCACTCAAGCCGAATGCACAGTTGGTGTAAATATTGTGATCGAGGTTCCAAGCCTGGGTATTGCCATCTTTAACAACACACGGCCCTTGTGATGGCTGCTCGAAAGCACCGGCAACAAAGATGTTGTTCACCAAGCTGACTTCAGCACTTGGGTGCTGTACTGCGAATGGCGCGTCTGTACCCAACACGGTGTTGTTAAACAAATGCATTCTAGTCGCTCTAGTGCCTCCGGTATTCACACCAAAGTTTTGAGCCGACAGGACGTTATTTTCTAGTATCAATAATTCAGTGAACGATAAAGTCTCTGCCGAGTCCTCTCCCGCTTCGTTATGCACTGCAGTTTCTTCACCCGACGTAGATTGGCCGCCTTCAATAAAGTTGGCCACAAAGCCAGCGCCATCGCTACCCAATGCGAGCACACCAAATGTATTGCCCGCAGCCTGTCCGGCGTAAATCTTGTTACCGATAAAGAGCGCCTGCGGATGTGGGCCCGCATTAGCTTGGCCGAGCACAACACCGTAACTTGCATTGACGGTGGCATTGCCTCGACCGTTAATCGTGTTATTGCGGAACTGTGCTGAACAACCACCTTCTACACGCACAGCTGCGGCAGTACCACTGGCTGTCTGTGTGGTCGAGCCCAACACACGGAGGGCCTCTACAAACACATTAGTACCAACACCTGCTGGGCAACGTAGTGGCGCTGGCACGGCGATAGAATCACCGTCACCGGTACCGTTTGATTGAAGAATGGTGACATTGGTATCAAAGTCTTGCGTATCAAACGCAGCGTTCCAGCTACCTGACACAGGCACATTCGGCGCCAAGATCACGGCATTTGCATCATCGGCGCCATCAACGGTGTAAGTACCCGCTTCTACTTTAACGGTGACTAAACCATCCAGATTAAGCACCGATTCAGCAGCCGCGTTTTCTACGCCCTGACGAATACTTGCGCACGCTGTGGCAATTTCAAAACCACAGCTTGGGCTGTCTGCTCCACTAGCAACAGAAACAAATACGGTGTCATCCAGTACTGGATTGACTACAACAAAGAAGCTGCGAACCACGGTGTTATCTGTGGCTTCACCATCATCTACCGTTACCGTGATAGTGGCGCTACCGCTTTGGTTGGCAACCGGGGTGTAACTCAAACTACCAGTAGGATCTGGGTTGGTATAAGTCACAACAGGATCAGGTATCAACGCGGTGTTATCACTCACAGCGGTGACAGTGAGCGTTTGCACGCCGCCATCGCCGTCACTAATTCCAGATAAACCAATGGTTTGCTCACCTGAGTCCTCAGGAATAGCGGCAGGGTCAAAAATAATATCCAAGGTAGGCACGTCATTGACGGCGTTAACCGTTACGGTGGCACTAAATACGTCACTGGTAAATTCGCCGTCATCTACCACCACGTTCACGGCCAAGCTACCGTTAAAGTTAAGGTCTGGCGTAACCTGATTGCCGCTACGGCTGTAGTTAACACCGTCTTGCACTGTTAGCGTTAACGGGTCACCTTCAGGGTCATTGGTTTGGAAATCCGCCAAGAACAAGGTCAGGCTGTTGTCTTCATCAACACTAAGCGGGTTTTGACCTGTAATTTCAGGTGGATCATTTACCGGCGTAACATTCACCAGCACATTCGCAACTGCATTACCGCCGTTACCATCGGTTGCGGTGTATTCAATAGTGAAGTTGCCGCTCACCTCAGCTGAAGGCGTAAACGTCAATCGATTATCTGGCTCTACAATCACCGATCCAGCTTCCTCGTCGCCCGCCGCCATTGTTGCTGAAGCAACAGAAAGCGGGTCACCATCAGGATCCGTGTCGTTCGACAACACATCAAAGGTCACCGGCGTATCTTCTGGCGTACTGATGGTGTCGTTAACCGGTGTTGGGTCGTCATTCACCGGATTGACCGTAACCGTCACAGTCGCTGCACCAAAACCACCGTTGCCGTCAGTGGCTTCATAGTTAATGGTGGCCGTGCCGTTAAAGTCGGCTG
>JAPPPA010000204.1:8381-13326 GCA_028817755.1 Gammaproteobacteria bacterium
CTGGTTGTTGCTGATGCTTCCACTGCGGTTAGTCGCGCTTAGGGTGTCGCCTTGAATCGTTAGTGGGTCACCGTCTGCATCGCTATCGTTGGCGAGTACGTCGATGTTCACTTGAGTATCTTCATCGGTGCTCGCAACGTCGTCTTGCGCCACAGGGCGATCATTCACCGGGTTAACGTTGATATTGAACGTTATGTTTTCATTGCCGCCGTTACCGTCGTCAGCGGTCACAATCACAGCAAGGCCCGGTAAGTCAGTATCATCAGGTGTACCGCTGAAGTTGCGATTTACCGCATCAAAGCTTAACCATGCCGGTAATGGGTTGGTGTCAACGTCAGTGGCGCTATAGGTTAGCGCATCGCCATCGGCGTCACTGAAGGCTGTGGTGCTGAAGGTGAAGTTGAGGAACTGCTCTTCATTGACGGTTTGGTCAGGAATGCCGTCTTGCACGACCGGCGCATCGTTTACAGCGTTCACAGTAACTGTGACAGTTGCCGCACCAAAACCACCGTTGCCGTCAGTGGCTTCGTAGTTAATGGTGGCCGTGCCGTTAAAATCGGCCGCTGGTGTAAACACGAGCTGGTCGTTGCTGATGCTCACACTGCCGTTAGTAGCGCTTAGGGTGTCGCCTTGGATTGTGAGAGGGTCACCGTCTGCATCGCTGTCGTTAGCGAGCACGTCGATATTCACTTGAGTATCTTCGTCGGTGGTCGCAACATCATCTTGCGCTACAGGGCGGTCATTCACCGGGTTAACGGTGATGTTGAACGTTATGTTTTCATTGCCGCCGTTTCCGTCATCAGCGGTCACAACCACAGCAAGGCCCGGTAAGTCAGCATCATCTGGTGTACCGCTGAAGTTGCGGTTTACCGCATCAAAGCTTAACCACGCCGGTAATGGATTGGTGTCACCGTCGGTGGCGCTATAGGTCAACGCGTCCCCATCGGCGTCGTTGAAAGCTGTGGCACTGAAGGTGAAGTTAAGGAACTGTTCTTCATTAACGGTTTGGTCTGGAATGCCGTCTTGCACGACCGGCGCATCATTTACTGGATTCACCGTAACCGTCACCGTCGCTGCTCCAAAACCACCGTTGCCGTCAGTGGCTTCGTAGTTAATGGTGGCCGTGCCGTTAAAATCGGCCGCTGGTGTAAACACGAGCTGGTCGTTGCTGATGCTCACACTGCCGTTAGTAGCGCTTAGGGTGTCGCCTTGGATTGTGAGAGGGTCACCGTCTGCATCGCTGTCGTTAGCGAGCACGTCGATATTCACTTGAGTATCTTCGTCGGTGGTCGCAACATCATCTTGCGCTACAGGGCGGTCATTCACCGGGTTAACATTGATGTTGAAGATCGTATCGGTGCTTTCACCGTTACCGTCATCTGCGGTCACAACCACGGAAAGGCCTGGAAGGTCAGCGTCATCCGGCGTACCGCTGAAGTTGCGGTTAGCCGCGTCAAAGGTTAGCCATGCTGGTAATGGTGCACTTGGTCCATCTGTAGCGCTGTAGGTTAGCGTGTCGCCATCGGCGTCGCTAAATGCTGTTGCACTGAAGGTGAAGTTAAGGAACTGCTCTTCATTGACAGTTTGGTCAGGAATGCCGTCTTGCACTACCGGTGCATCATTTACTGGGTTCACAGTAACCGTCACGGTCGCCGCACCAAAACCACCGTTGCCGTCAGTGGCTTCGTAGTTAATGGTCGCCGTGCCATTGAAGTTGGCTGCAGGCGTAAACACGAGCTGGTTATTGCTGATACTTACGCTACCGCTGCTGGCGCTTAGGGTGTCACCCACAATCGTTAGAGGGTCATTTTCAGCATCGGTGTCGTTTGCCAGCACGTCAATATTGACTGGTGTGTCTTCCGGCGTCGCTGCTACATCATCAACCGCATTCGGCGCATCATTTACTGGGTTAACCGTCAGCACGACATTCGTAGCAGCGGGATTAAAGCCATCCGATATCGTGTAATCAAACTCAATCGTGCCACTAAAGTCACTTGGCGGGATCACGCGTACCGCGCCATTTTCTATTGTTAGTTGACTGCCTTCGGGGCTAATGGGAGTGATGCTTGTAATGGTTAACTGATGCTCATCGGCGTCACTGTCATTAGCTAATACATCGAACAAGGTAGATTGATCTTCATTCAAGCTGCCTTGATCTGGAACCGCATTAGGCAACTGGTTGATTTGCACCTGCAAGTTGGCAAAACCAATGCCATTATCTTCATCGACAACACCAAAAGTAATGTTCTCAAGCTGGCCTTCTCCACTCTCAAAGTTGTTGTAGACCAATCGCGAAACTGGAGGATGATTTGGGAACAGAGGCTCTTCGCCTTCACCAACAGCACCAAAGTTAGTCGGTGCTAAAAGCACAAAACCAAGATTTTCTGTTGGCGTCTCAGCGTCATCCACTGTGATCACGGAGCTATCTAAGGCCAAGGTCTGACCTACCGCTAAGAACAACTGGTTATTTACGATAGAAACCGTAGGTGCGCTGTTAGTTGGCTGAGGCGTTTCAGCCCAAGCAGCTTCATTCGGCGTGGGAGGTGTTACATCTTGGTATGCCGCATCGTTGTTATTACGGAAGCGTTGGATCGCAGCATGCCAATCGATATCAGGCATCGGCTGTTCATTCACCTGAATAACGTTATTACCCGAACGCCCATCAACCACACCATCAGCCAAATCCTGCAATACAGCAGAAATGACTTCGGTGTTCATCTGACCTAGCCCCACTCGGATCGCAACTTCATTGGCCACCACCGCAAGGCTGCCAATCAATAAGGCGTAACGCTTCTCATCCGGCGTTGCTTCAGCTGGCGGTGAAATGGGGTCAACCGCATTGGTTGTTAGCGGATCAAAACCAAGAATAGAAGTGGCTTGCTCGCGTAAGGCTTGATAGGCGTTATCGACACTAATTTGCTGCTGCTGCGCCATTTGCAAAGCACGCACGCTAATCGAATCAGAAAGCAGCGTAATGGATACGTTCTCAATGCCAGCAGGACGATAAATAAATAATCCGCTTTCTCCATCAACGTCAATTTGGCGACGCTCACCGCCGTCGCTGTTCGGGTCAGATTCATCAATGAAACTACCACCAAAGCTTTCAATCAATACTGGCGTTTCAGCGCCAATTTGGCCTAAATCACCAGAGAAGCTACCGTCAGCATTTGTTTGCCCTAGCGGAGTGGGCTCCGAAAGCGGAGCCGCAGTATATGGACTGATTGGTGTCGCCGTAATCTGTGCAGAGGCAACAGGCCCCTTCACTACCTTACCGCTGATTTTTTCGCTGGCTGCGCCGCCGTCGGAGCTACCGGAGCCCCCACTACATGCCGTTAACAACCCCACTACAGCTGGCAATGCCAGCTTGCTTATACCCTTCATTTTAACCCCTGCCCGTCGGCAGCTAAGGCCCAGTCGATGGATTACCAACCACCGCTGCACCAGTCACTAAACTAGAAACCCCACCGACCTGACCTGCCAAGCCGTATGTAAAGCCTGCTCCAGCTGGAAGGCTATTGCCTCCAACATCAACAATATTGGGCGAGAAGCTGCCGTTAAAGGCACCTCCATTGATTACACCGTTCGGACCAGTTTGACTTGTGATAGAGCCATTTAAACCACTACCTTCAAACGCGCCGCCCGGCAAGAAATTACCCTCGCCAGATGCCTGCCAGTTATTGCCATTAATCGTTAGGCCTAAATTCAGGTTCACCATGCTTTCGGTGAAATTCACGAATAAATCGGCCACACCCAGCACACCAATATTGCCTTCACTGTCAGTCGGCTCGGTATTCCCAATCAAGCTATAAACCGCAGAGCCGGTAATATCCGCCAGTGGATCACCATCGACTGGTAAGCCATACACCCAGTGCACACTTTGTTGCCCTGCAAGCACAACCGTTTCATTGCTACCGGCAGGCCCTGGCTCAGCGGTAAAGCTACCGGCTGCCCATCTACCCCATTCAAAACCTGTTTCTGGATCTGCACCCTTGTTAAAGGTTGAGGCGCTATCGACATCTTCACCAATAATGCTAAAGGTCGACTCCAAACCCGCACCTTCCAGCTGCGACTGCGAGTACTGAGTTAAGAACTGTCTCGCTGAACCGTTCTCTGCTCGAATTAATTCAGCGTCCGCATTCGGTGCCTGTCCAATCACAAGACCATCAAGAGCGTTATTCTGAGAACCCACTACAGAAACAATACGGGGCGCTGAAGTAATCTCTTCTGGATTTTGTAGATTCTGTCCACCTGTAGTTTCAGGTGGGTTTTCTGGTGCTGGAGGCTGTGTTGGCGGCGGTGGTGGCGGCGCACCCGGTGGCTGGTTGTCACGGCTGACAGGCGCATTTTGCTCGTTACCCAAGTCACCACCTTCTTGCTCACCAGCACCAGAGCCTTGCTGGTTACCACCCTCACCCTCTGCAGATGATTGCTGACCACCGTTATCAGATGACGATTCCTCTTCAGAATTTTCACCTTCTTCTTCACCTTCACTGCTCTTTTCGGTAGAGCCGCCGCCAGAGCTGGACTGGCTGCTTTCGCCCGTGCCTTGGGCGCCACCCGGACCTTGCTTATTAGGTGATTGGTGTTTGGTGTCGTCACCACTCTTTTCACCGTCGCCGCCAGAATCCGAGTCACCTTGAGAAGAGCCTTCGCCCTCGCCTTGTTTCTCGTCCTTACCGTCAGCTCCGTCTTTTTCCGACTTGCCCTGCTTGTCCTTCCCGTCAGCGTTGTTCTGAGAACCTTGCCCTGATTGCGGACCGTCTTTCTGATTTTGACCTTCGTCTTCTTCTTGCTGACTAGATTCTTCTTGGTTTTCTTCGCCGCTCAACAAACCCTCAGGTGGGCGCAAACGCAATGCTGGTGCGGTATCTGGTTCCGCACTCGCGAATTCACCCGCATTCACATCAATCGAGCCTAAGCCATTGAAAATACGAACCACACCATC
>JAPPPA010000172.1 GCA_028817755.1 Gammaproteobacteria bacterium
GAATATATGCGCTAGGGCTTCTAACTCGGTGGCGGCCTGCTGATGTTGGCGGTGGGCGAGTAGGCCTACGGCGCGATAGAGCGCTGCAACGTCACCATTCTTATTTTGAGCAATGTCTATGCGATGTTGATCGGCTCCTAATGCCCATAAAACAGGTGCCGACCATGGGGTTTGTTCCAGTAATTGTTCAATCACTTGTAAGCGTTGTGCTTCCTGCTTTGGGCGAAATTGACCGTTCAAAATCGGTTGTGTAGCCCAGGCGGTATTTAATACTGCTGAGTCGAAATGCCAGGTTTTGGCAAAGGCAGATGATGGGTAACGTTGTTCAGCGCCATCTAGTAATTCTGCATATTCGAGAATGTCACTACTGGTCGGCCAATCAGGGGCAATACGTTGCGGCCAGTTGTCAGTGAGTGGTGCTTGTTGTTGTGACCAGGCTGTGAGTGTAGTGCTGCCTGCGATATAGGTGCTCGCGAGTTGGGCCTTGGCTTCGAAGCCTGCAGCTTTTAGCGGGGCGCTTTGTTCTTGCCAAAGTTTATCGATTGCCTTTGCATCGACAACGCTGTTTTTGCTACCTAGAAGAATCCAGTTGTAATGGCTTCCGGACCATAAGCTGCAGTCGGAAAAGCTTTGGCAGAAGGCATTAATAATGGCTTTCGTGCTTGCTGGAGTCAGTTGATCCACTGGCAACCAATAACTTGCCCAGCCCTGAGGCTTTAGTGCCTGGTGCATGAGTTGGAAGTATTCGCGGCTGTATAAAGCATGCATTCCAGCTAAACGAGGTGGTGGTGGTTCACCGGTGATAAGGTCGAACTTTTCATGTGACTGCTTTAATACCTTACGTCCATCTTCTAGCTGCACGCTTGTACGTGGATCTGCTAGAGGTGGTTGCTGACGCGGTATCTGACTGCTGGCACTCAATACGGCTGAAGAAGGGTCGGCGATTGTGAGTGATTGTGTTGCAGAAGCTGCGAGTAGGCTTTCAGCTGTGGTACCTAGTCCGTAGCTAATTAAAAGTACGTCTTGTAAATCAGTGCGCATGGCCTGTGGCAACCATGCGAATGAACGCATATAGCGTTCTGAATCTGCCGCTGTGCTGGTCATTGAGTATGAGTCAGTGACCAAGCGGTGCGACAGTGGCTCGCCCAAGAAGCGGCTCTCTAACAGCTGCACTGATTGGTACTTACCGTCTGTTTGTGAAAGTAATTGCGCGTCATCCAATTGCAGATAAAGCTGTGCCGCGCGTGTTTGTTTCTGTTGCCACTCGTTAGGGAAATACAGGGCAGCGGCGCCGATGCCTAAAAAGCCAAACAACGCATATTTAGGCTGGTTAATTAAGGCAGCAAGGAACGTAATTGCGATGAGTATGTGAAACGCGGTAGCGATGCCCCATTGAGGTATTAACCAAAGCGCAACAAGCGGCGCGCCTATTGCGCTCCCCATGGTGCTGGCAAAAATAAGCTTGGCGGCGGCTTGGCGATTTCGGTCTGATGCCAGTGAGCGGGATACCGCAAGCATGAGCGCTGCGCTGGCGCCACAGGGTAAGGCGATAAGGCAAAGGCTGTGAAAAATAATCGGCCCACTGCCACCCGGCTGCCAAAGCCATAGCGTTATTAAGGCCAGCGCGCTTTGGCTGACTAGCAATACCGCAATGGCTTTGGCGCTGCTTAGCGCAGGCCTAGTTTTTACAAGGTAGCTGTATAGGGCGCTAGCAACAGCAATCGCAACCAGTACGGTTGCCAACATCACGGCAAAGTTTTCGCTGGTAGAACGGTGCGTTAGCAGTAGTGCCCGAAACCAAATAACTTCCATCCCAAGGATAAATAAACCGCTTGCTGATACGGCTAAGAGAGCTGGGTATTGCTGGATAGTAGTGTTATTTGGTGTTGTATGGCTGGGTTTGGTTGTATAAGCCGTCGCCGCTACAAATACGATTAACGCGGCAAAACCTTGCCCAATAACAGCAGTGAAACCGGTATTGCTTAAGCCGAATTGAGGAATAAACCACCAAGCCGCCGCAATGGCGCCCAATGCAGCGCCGGCGGTATTGACAGCGTAGGCCGCACCGAACTTACTGCTTAAGCTTTGCGCGCGAATACAGTCTACGGCTAATGGCAAGGTCATTCCCATCACTAGCGTAGGAGGCAGCATCCAAAAAATAGCCTCCACTCCAATCATGTTTTGAGTGCTGGAAAAGCGCCAATTGGCCGCTAAGGCAAGGATGCCGACAAGTGCCTCGCAAATTCCCCAGAGTTTGCCGCTTGATAACGGTAAACGTTGTCTTGCCAACATCAACCATTGACCTATCCCTAAGCCGGCCATGAATGTAGCAAGTACGGCAGCGCTGGCTTCTGCCGTGCGCCCCCAATGCAAGGCTAACCACTCAAACCAAAGCGTTTCCAGCACTAGGCTGGAAGCGCCGGAAATAAAGAGTGCAACGAGTAGGACCGAGTTATTCAGCCGTGCGAGTGGGAACGAAAGAGACAAGGTAAATGGTGATCTGGATTAGTCGTCGTTGGGCTTGCCGCCGTCCAAGAGGCGCTCTGACTCGTCATGCTGGATTTGCTTGCGGGTTTTTACGCCTAAGTCTTTTAAACGCTCTGCTGTGCGTAGGGCGTTGCCATTACCGGTCGCTAGGCGTTTCCAAGCACTTTCCCAGTGCTCTTGCGCTTTGCTTAGGGAAGACTTCACTTTGTTTAAGTCAGATTCTGAGTCAGCGATCTTGTCGTATAGCGTGCCAGCAACGCGGGCGATTTCGAGCGCGTTTTGGTTTTGTTCGTGATTGCGCCAGAGCATCTCAACGGTTTTTAGGTTGGGATATAGGCTATAAGGCGAGACGATGACGATTTTCTTTTCTAAACCGTGGGCGATCAGGCTTAAGTCGGCTTGTGTGGCGTCTAAGTAGGCTTGGTCGATCGGCATAAACATAAACACGAAATCGAGTGTTTTACCGGGATAGGCCGTCTCGTAACGTTTTTTCGAGAGGCCATCGATGTGTTGGCGAAT
>JAPPPA010000292.1:0-698 GCA_028817755.1 Gammaproteobacteria bacterium
GTTTTTACCTGTGATTGATAGCGCGCAACCGCGTGATGCGATTGCGAATGACCTACGTCAGGCACTGGCTCAAAATCTATCGCTACCCGCGACCAATAATCAGAAAAACGATATTAACTTGCGTGAGTTGATTGCCTTTTTGAAGGCCCGTCACGGTATTTAACCCCTAAAGCACTGTCTGAGTGGCGCTGTGGTATTCGTTTATCGCAGCGTTTTGGGTAGACTCGTGCAAACTAAAATTCTTGGGGACTTTTATGCTGGGGCGATTGTGGAAACCGGCCGCTTTGATCTTTGTGGCGATCAACGTATGGCTGTTGGTATTGGGCAAAACCTATGTGTACACCGCGGTTTTGTATCAATCGCCGGATATTGATGACATCGATATTTTCCCGCATCGCAATGTTGCGGCGTCGCTGGCGGTTACACCGTGGCCTAAAGCCAGTGATTACAACCAAGCGGAGTTTCCTCCCGGCTTAACTAAGGTGCTAGAAGACTTTGAAACGACACAGTTTCTAGTGATTCAAGACGACGAGATTAAAGCCGAGCGTTACTGGGATGGCTATGGCCCAGAAGATGAAAGCCGTAGCTACAAAAACTCTAATTCCTTCTCAGCCGGTAAATCGATTGTGTCGATTTTGATTGGTGCAGCCTTAAAAGACGGCAATATACAGTCCATTGATAAACCCGTTGCTTATTTT
>JAPPPA010000292.1:708-13286 GCA_028817755.1 Gammaproteobacteria bacterium
GGTGCAGCCTTAAAAGACGGCCATATCCAGTCACTTGATCAACCCGTTGCTGATTTTATCGACTCGTTTAAAGAAGCCGGTAAAAGCGAAATCACCATCCGCCAAGTGTTGCAGATGGCCTCTGGTTTGAACTTCATGGAGGAGTACGACAAGGCGGTCTCGGACACCACCGAGGCGTACTACGGTAAAGACCTTGTGGGTTTGATTGATCGCTTAGGTATTGAAGAGATTCCCGGTACCACGCTGCGTTACAAGAGTGGCGATACACAGGTATTGGCATTGGTATTAATGGCGGCCACAGGTAAAAGCCTGAGTGATTACGCCAGTGAGGCGTTATGGAGCAAGATTGGCGCGGTACATGACGCCCAGTGGAGCCTAGATGACGAAAACGGCGTAGAGAAGGCCTACTGCTGCTTCTATTCCAATGCCCGTGATTTTGCCCGCATTGCGCAGCTGTATATGAATGTTGGCCGCGCGCCATCTGGTGAGCAGATTGTGTCGCAGGAATATGTGCAGCAGTCGATTGTGCCAAACGGCATTCCACAGCTAGAAGAACGTTCGCCTTCACATTGGTACGGCTACCACTGGTGGGTGATGTTGCATGAAGGCCATCCGATTTTTTATGCGCGCGGGATTTTGGGACAGTACGTGATTGCGATTCCAGATTTGAACGCGATTGTGGTGCGTTTAGGCCATAAGCGCAGCGAGGTGAAGTTGAACCATCACCCAGCCGATGTGTATGGCATTTTGGATGGCGTGTTTGAGTTGCTTGATGTGCCACATCCAGAAGAGCAAAGAGCAGAAGAACAAAAACAAGAGGAGCCAAAAGCGTGAAGAGCTTTAACGACAGCTACGGTATTGAGTCAGATGTAGAAACGGCGATTGGTTTGATGACCACCGAGCAGTACATCAAAGAAAAATACACAGCCATGGGCGCTAACCAGCTGCGCGTAACGGTGCTGGAAGACAGCGATGAGAAATTCCACAGCCGTGTTGAGCGCGTAGTACGCATGCGCGATAAAGCGCCAGGCTTTGCTAAGAAGCTGTTAAAAGAAGAAATGACCGTGGTGCACGAAGTCTGGTGGGGCAAAACCGGTGATGTGAAGCAGGGTGGTTTTAAAGGCGAGCTACCGGGCATGAGCGGTGGCATCGAGGCCGATTTAAGCATGGCCGATGATGGCGACGGCAAAGCCGTGATTAGCATTGAAGGCCGCGTATCGGTCGGTATTCCGCTGATCGGCGGCAAGCTAGAAAGCTATATGGCGGGTATTGCCTCAGATAAATTCCGTGAGGATATTGAAGCGACGCGTAATTACTTAAAGGCGCACGCTTAAGCGCTAGGCCTGAGCGCGCACGGCAAAACTGCGGCCAGACACTCTGGCCGCGTATTTGAGCTTAGCTGCGGCCTAATAGCGGTTGTACATTACCGCTGAACCAGCTGCCCATAATTTGAATGCCATCCATGCCAGGAAGCTGCCCAATTTTGTGATCCACATCGGTCACCAGCTTGTCGCCATAACCTTCGCCAAATAGGTCGGTGAATAGGCGCGCGACTTCTTCGTCGGTTTTCACGCCAGCGCCTACTGGGCTCCAGAAACGTTCCAACATAAAACGCACGAGTTTGCGGTGGCTTGGATTTGCTTCAAGGCGCTTTTTGGCGTTGTTGTAGTACCAAGAAAAGTGAACGCGCTCTTGCTTCATGATGCGTTTCACAATTTCGTCTAGCACGGGGTTTTTGGTGGTTTCACGAATGCGTTGATAACCTGCATGGGTGGTGAATTCTTGCACCGCGCCCCAGGTCATATACAAGGTAACGAAGCGGTCGTTGAGGAAACGAGACACTTTGCTGGTGACCCAGGCAAGTAGTTTCTCACCCCAAGTCGCGTTGCGGCGTACGGCGGCAATACGGTCTTGTTGTAATGGGTTGCCGCACACGTCCAAGACTTTGGCGAGCGCTTCACCGTGGAAATATTCTTCGTAATTCCAAGCAGACAAAAAGCCAATCACACCGGGATCATCAATCGCGGTGGTGTGGAGCAGGTCGCGCATATAAATAATGGTTTGCGCTTCAATGTCGGCGAAGTAGGTGAGGATGAACTCTTCTTCTTCAGTAATGCCGGCGGCTTTGGCAGCCTCCCAATCAATATCGCTAATATCTAGCTTGCTGGAGATTTCCAGTACGCGTGCAGTTTCCATTTATCCTTCCGTTAGAAGCTAAAGCTGTCGAGGGCTGTGCGCTCTATCAACTTCGCTGTATTCACTACTGGCCCTGTAGGGAGACCAGTAGGTGAGCCGCCTGAGGGCTCTACGCTTACGGCTAATGTAAGCGTGCCTGTAACCTGCCGTATAGCGGTGGGCGCGGAGGTTACATTTTTTCCTTGATTAGGCAATACCCCAAGCGAAATTGGGGTGCCGCTGTCGGTTAATGCCCAAAGCTCAAGCACTTTCTCGTCAGTAGTGACTGACGGGTGCACGGCAATACTGGCGATATCGCCGTTGGCATAGCGTTCGATAATGTGGCTGATCACGCCGCCGGTTTCAAAGCTGGCGTAATGAGTGGGCGCCTCGCGTGACGGGCTGACTCTGCTATCCACATAGAGTGTGGTAACGACAGTCATTGCCATCAACGCGAAGCCCACCAGAGCGGCGCTTAACCAGCGTATCCCCCAATGGTTACCTTGTCCTTGGGCCGCTTGGTGACGCGAACCCGCCGCCTCAGTGGTATGTTGGGCGTGCGAGAAGAGGCGGGTTTGAATGCGTTCCCATACCTCTTTACGCGGCGTTTCTGGTTTTGGATGCAGTGCCAGTGAAAAAAGTCGCTGTTCCCACCAATTGATCCAGTGGCGTAGCTCCGAGTTTTGCATTAATTGCTGCTGCACCGCTTGGCGCTCTTCACCACGGCGGTGGCCAAGCACGTACTCAGCGGCGAGTAGCTCGGTGTCGGTCATGCTGTTGGCGTTATTCTCATTCATTGTTCAAACAGCTCTTTAAGGCAGCTAGGCCACGGCGCATCCAGCTTTTTACGGTCCCCAAGGGTGTGCCGCTACTCGTGCTGAGTTCGGCCTGGGTGTATCCCGCAATGTAGCTTTTGAGAATCATTTCTGCGCTTTCGTCCGGTAGCTGTTCTAGGCAGGTCAGTAGTTGGGCGTGGTCACCTCCGAGTTTGGGTGTTTCGCCTAAAAACGGCTCGACCTGTTCTAAATCTACGGCTGGGCGCTCTTTTCGGATGCAGTCAATGGCGCGATAACGAGCAATGGTGACCATCCAACCAAACACGGTGCCTTTGCCTTCGTGATATTGGTCAGCTTTGTTCCAAACTTGAATGAAAGCCTCTTGCAGACAGTCCTCGGCACTGTCGCGGTTGGGCAATAAACGCATTAAGGAGCCGAGTATGGCGGCTGAAGTTTCCTGATACAGCGCCTGAAAAGCCTGCTGGTCATTCAGCGCGCAGCGCGAAATGAGATCCAGCAGTAGGCTTTGATCCGGTTGATAGTGGGCTTGGCTCACTAAAGCTCCTTAGACAGTCCTTTCAGTGCCAGTTTGAAGGTGTAAGGTTCAAAGTTATCTTCGTCATTTACGCTATTAAACAAAGGCACAGAAAGTGTTTGGTAGGTGTTTGGCTTCACGGCTCGAAGTATTAGCTGGATGCCAAAGGCGGCTTGTTCGGCCGCGTTATAGTCGTCAAACCAGCCGCGTTCGCCAGCCGAAATAACGGCTGCAAGGAGTTTACGTAGCTGTTCTGGATTTGGATTCGCGTTGGCTTGGTTTTTTTGCAGTAACTTGAGGCGAATAATGCCAGCCTTAGCGGTTTTCTTAATCTCACTAACCGACTGTGTGGAGGCGGCGTGTAGCTGATGTAGCCATTGGCGTAAGTCGGCTTGTTCTGCCGGCGCAATTTCTGCGGTAACGAGCCAAGCCATCATTAAGTGGCTGTCGGCTAGGCGCACCGTGCCCGGCGGTAGGCGGCGGCTGTTGCGTGGTTGCCAACGTTTGTCGCCCATGGCGTGGTGGCAGGCTTGGCAGTCAAACACGGCGAGTTCAGGGAAGAGGGTGCTGGGGTTCATCCAGTCTGACGCCAATAGCTCAAGCCAGTTAATGGCGTTGCCGTAAATGCCGCCCATCCAGGTATTTAAGGCGTTGTGACCGTTTTTACGTGCGATGTAGTCATCGTCAATGCGGTAGTGCATGGGTTGTAGCTCTGAGAACGTTTGTAGCTCAAAACTGAGACGAGGGTGGCCGGCGCCCATGATTTCATGGGTGGTGAATTTGTCGTCGTTACCCATATGGCAAGACAGGCAGAGTGTGGTGCGTGCTTGTGGGTCGGCCGTTGGGTACATGCCGTCGGCGATATTGTCTTCGTGGCTACGATCTTTCTGCGTATGGGGTTTCAGCCATTTTTCAGAACCACCGTGGCAGGATTCGCAGCCAATGCCGTCGTTCACTGTGAATTTAGGGCCGCGAGCGTCTTCTTTAGGCGAGCTAAGGTGGCAGCCGGTGCACATGGCAGATTCATGCGCAGGCTCTTTTAGGCCAAGGTTTTTAGCGATTTTTTGCGATTCGGCATTGCGCAGGGTTTCCATGGCGCGCGAATGCGGATCGTAGCGTGACCAGATCACGTATTCGTTTTGCAGTACACGAGTTTTATTGAGTGGTTTAACTGAGCCGTGGCAGGTACTGGAGGCACAGCTAGAAACACCAAGGTGTTTTTCGTCGGACTGGTCGGGCAGCTTAGGTGTGGCGTAAGCCCAACTCATGCCGAGCAGTAGGGCGCAGAGAATGGCGATGTTTTTCATTATTGAGTCTCCTTGCCTTGCTGGCCAGGTTCTTGCTCACGTGCTTGTTGCTGGTCGCGGTGCTCTAGTAGACGCTGATTAACTTTAGACGTTGGTACGTACCAAGGCTTGCCGTCGTCATCGAGATAGAGCTGTTTCATTTCTTCTTCGTTGAATGGGCGTGAGCCTAAGCGACCGAATACTGCAACTTGGCCGCCGGTTTCATCGGCACCACGATCACGTTCTAAGCCTTTCGATAACGCCAGTGCTGGTGCATGCGTTTTACGCCAAGCAATCAATTCTGGTTTAGGTTCTGGGCTAAAGCCATAGAAGTTTGGTTGCGTATCGGGCGCGGTGAGTTGGATCACTTTCAAACCGTGTTCGCCATCAGCTACATAGGCGAAGAGGCTAGCGTTGGTGCTGGCAACCACAATATCGCGGGCGTCTTTAATCGCGCCATCGGCAGTGAACTTGCGGCTGAGTACGGGTTTGTCAGGCTGAATAATATCGACCACGGCAATACCTTCAGCACCTGCGGCGACGTAGGCGTAGGTGCGGGCTAGGTGGATGCGCTGTGCATCTTTCAGCGGGATTAAGGCGTCTTTAAGGAATGCTGGGTTTTCTGGGTCGGTGACGTCGAACACATGCAGGCCGTGTGCATCGGTCGCAAACAGATAGCGGAATTGCAGCGCTGTAGCGCGTGGGTCTTCCATATCTAGTACGGCCACGAGTTTTGGCTCGAGTGGGGTGTCTAAATTCAGCACCACAACGGCATCGTCGGTGGTGATGTAAATGTAGTAGCCGGCGGTGGTGATGTGTTTGGCACCGTCGAGTACGCCATCTGGGTTCCAGGTGAGTGCACGTTTGAGGAAGTTATTGCGGAACTCGCCGTCGGCCAAGGTGTTGATGTCTGAGAGGATCAGGCCTTCCTCGGCATCGGTCACAAGGGCGTAGTTGTAGATCGGGTGGAACGGTTGTTCTTCGTTCTCAATCCGCATTAAATCGCCTTGGTTGCGTTCTGGCGCAATTGGCTGAGTGGTTGAGAGTGAGAGGCAGGTGGCGTTCTTACTTTCTAGCTGGGTGTCGTGGCCAAGCTCTGAGAACGGGGCTTTGATAATGCGCTGGCTAATGCCTTTATTGGCAATGCTGGCAACGTCGTACACGTTCATGCCTTTTTTGCCTTCGGCAGCGAATAGGTATTCTCCCCGTAGCTGCAAGCAGCCTACGGTTTTGCCGCCATGCTCGAACGCGGTGGTGAGTTCTTGTTCACGGTCTTGGTGTTGTTGGAAGTAATCAGGGTAAGCGTATTTCTGTAGATAACTACCAATCACGGCTTGTGGCTCGTCCCATTCGGTGACTTGTACGGCGCTAATGCCGTCTTCGGTGCCTAGGTAGGCGTGATAACCCAAGAAATCGTAGTAGTGCGTGCCGTGCATCAGCACCTGCGCCATCACGGCGTTGTTGTCGTTTTCTTCTGACAGGTGGCAGTCGTCACAGCGTTTGGTTTCTTCTTTACGCGCGGTGTGCGGGAAGTGCGGGTTAAACGCTTGTGAGCTGTAACCGCTAGAGGCGATAGGCGGCTGCTGTACGTAGATTTTTTCGCGGTTAGCATTGGTAGAAGAAAGCACTAACGCAGAAGTCGAACGGATAGGCGCGACTTTATGGCCTTTAACCGTACTGTGCTTGCCGAGCATAAAGGTTTGGTCACGCACTACCTGCGGGTTGTAGGTGGCGTAGTTACGCGTTTCGCCGCCTTCGTAGTGGTGGCGCTCGGTTTTCCAGTTGGCTTCAATCGGTAAGTGGCAGCCGCCGCAGGACGTAGTCCAGCTGGTATGGCAGGCGTAGCACTCCATTTCTTCGTTGGCGTGAGCTAGGTCTTTACCCACGTATTCCCAGCCCCAATCCAGTGTGTCGGTATTAGTCGACATCAATTTAGCTTGGGCGGCGTCTTCGTTGAATTGCGCGTGGCCTTTGCTAACGGTGTCTTTGACGAGAGACAGTTCCCACTCAAGCCCTGAAGTGACAGCGGAGCGTTGAATCAGTTTGTCGCCGATCCATTCAAAACGTTTTTGGCCGTCTGGGTTACGAATCAGGCTGAGGTCGGTAGTGCGGCCGGGGCCTGCTGGGCCAGAGGTGGTGAGGTTTGGATATTCGCTCACGGTGCCGTGGCAGTCGATACAGCCGATTTCTACGGCAGCGGCGACTTCACCATAGATATGGCCGTCTGAGTGCGAATCTTGCGCGTAGTGGCAATCGACGCAGTGCATGCCGACATCCAAATGGATGGAGGACATATGCACACTTTTCTGGAATTTTTCAGGGTCGTCGTTAGCAACAATTTCATCGTCTTCGGTGAGTAGGTTGCCGTCGCGGTCGCGCTTAAAGATGGCGCGGAAGTTCCAGCCGTGGCCGTGATAGTCCGCGAATTGGGTGTCGTTGAGCTCTGGGTTGAGTTCGGACACGCCTTTCAAGAACTCAAGGTCAGACCATTTGCCACGTACCGCGGCGCCCTCAGGGTTACGCTCCAAGGTTTCGTGCATTTCATGGGCGCTAGGGTACTTTTGCTCTTTCGGCCACATGGCTGGGGCGTCAGATTCGTAGTCCCACATGGTGTAGCCGAGATAGGTGTTGATGAACATATTCGGCTGGTGCATATGGCAGACGATGCACTGGCTTGATGGAATCGCGCGTGTGAATTTGTGCTGTAGCGGGTGGCCCGGCTCGTCTTTTGGAATGGTTGGGTCAACGGTGATGGTTTTGCCTTCGTGGCCATATTGGCCGTACCACGCCGAGTTCTTTTCATCGCGGTCGTTGGCGTAAATCACGTGGCAACCGGCACAACCAGAGTGGCGGTAATCACCGGGCTGGTCGTTGGTGCCCATGAACCAGCTCATCGGGTCATTGAGGCGAGTTTTGGTCATATTCAGTACGGGCACTGAAATACGTTGACCGGTACCGGGACCACGGTTGGACTGTTTAAAGTCGGGGCGCCCCGGCTCTTCTAAACGCTGAATCAGACCAAGCGAGTTGGGAATGCCCGTTTCTGGGAAGAGGTTGGTGATATTACGACCGCCACGCTCAAATACGCGGAATACGTCACCGGGTTTGAGGGTTTCCCAAGCCGGTAGCGGGTTAATGCGATCAATAATATTGTGTTTTTTGGCGATTTCTTCAGAAGGCGCAGGGCGACCTTCTAAGGCTGCCGGTAGACCGTCTGGCGTGTAAGCCTCGCCAATAATGGGGCGTTTAAACGGCAGGATGCCGTTGTTGTACGCCGCGGCCCCCCAGAACATGGCAGCGTTGCTCATTAGGCTGCGTTCAGAGGCTTTAATGATGTCTAGGTGGCATGCACCACAGGCTTGGCGGGCGACGCGGTAATCAGATGGGTTTACGAAGCGGACGAACTCAGGGCTTTCTTTATTGAGTAAGGTGTAACTGCGTTCTGGGTTGGCAGATGAGGGGTAATGCCAAGCATCAGGGTAGAGCGGCTGTACATGTGCTTGATCAAGTGCACTTTGGTAAGGCGCTGGATAGCTTTTGTGTTTTTTCTTGTCTTTGCCGTAGCCGTCTTTGGTTTTTGGGGGCTTGGACTCGGATTTTGCTTTGCCGATTTCGTGGCCAGCGTCATCAAAACCTGCAGGTTTGAATATTTCGGCATTACCGCCGTGGCAGTCGGTACAGCCGAGGTTGATGCCGTCATTGTTATGCATGTTGTAGGCATCGGTTGCGCTGTGACAGCTCATGCAGCCGGTGCTTTTTATGTCGGCATCTTCGGGGCTTTGCTGCGCGGGAGCACTGGGGTAGTGCGGATAGCTAATGTCGCGTGGGTCGCCAAGGCCGCCGCCAGCTGCATAGGCAGCGCTGCTTGCTACAAGCAGGGTGAAGGCGAAAAAGTTCTTAGTAGCGGCAAACATAGCTAGTAGGTCAACGTCAGGTTGGCAAGGATGGAAAACGGTGCTTGATTGGTGCCGTAAAGGTCTTCAAACCCTTCCCCGGGAATTAAGTAGGCCGCAGACAAACGCGCGACAATGTTTTGCATTGCCAGCGGGCGATAAATGGCTGAGACAGAGAGATCAAAACCAATATCTTCGGCAATAGCGCCTTGGTTACGTGCAGCTTCTAGCACCGTGGTGTCAGCAAACCAGAGGTGGTTGAAGTTGAAGCTGAGGCGAGTGGTCGGCGTTAGGTCCATGTCATTACCAATGCCGAGCAAGGTAATGCCGGGGTTGGTGAAGTTGGATTGGCCTTGTTCTTTAGACGAGCGCAGGCTATTTAAAATGCCGTTACGTCCAGATAGAGCCACACGGCCGCCGCCAATTAACGGTACGGTTTGACGAATCCAATAGCTGGTATCGGCACCGGCAAAGAGCGGGTTTTCAAATACGGAGTCGAAGCCGTTTGAGTCGTTATCAAATGGGTCGTCATCACCGGAGGCGTGCAGGAATGAGAAACGCCAGCGCATCCAGTCTTGGTCAAAGCCTAGTTCGGCAGCTAAGAAGTATGCGGCAATGTCGCAGGGTTGGCCGGTAAAGGTGCCTTGGCTTTCGTCGCCGAAAGCGTAGTAAGCCGACACGGTGACGTTAAGGCGATCAATATGACCGTCGCCGTTATAGCCCAAGTAGGTTACGTCGTAATCACGTGGCACTTCGACGCCAAGTGAAGCGGGGCGAACGATAAAGCCGTTGGTGTCGTATAAGGTTTGGTCGCCTTCGCGATTGCGGTTGTGTAATACCGACAGTTGCGAGAAATAGCCCAGTTTTGGCCAGTCTTGCCAGTAGACGTTAAAGGTGAAAACGTCGTCGTCGCGCAGGCCTTGGCTGGTGTCGTTTAAACCGCTGTTGGTGTCTTTTTCAACCCGACGGAACCACGCCACATTGTACTGCAATTTGTTGTTGTCGCGGATACCAAATAGGCGAATACCGAACTGCTGGTCGTTAAATAAAAAGCCTCTAAAGTCGGCGTTAAATGGTTGAATACCAACGCGAATTGAGTCGAAATCATAGCGATCAGACACGTTGCGAATGTGGTAGTCAAAGAACGCCGCCTGAATACCGATATGGTTATCAGTACGGTGTGTGCCAGCAGCCGGATCAGCCCGCGTAATGGCGCGCTCGTTAGCATCCAAAATGTTGTAGTTAATAACCGGCGTAAAGCGGAATTCGTAGTCGGGTGGCTTAAAGGTGGTATTACCTTTGTAGAGCACGCCTTCAAGGATGAGGCTGCCTGCGGTGACGGTGGTGTCGCCTTCGCCAATCAAGTTGAGATCGCCCGCGCTTTGCGTGGTGGCGTTGCCAACTGGAATAGGGAAATTACGTGGTTCGTAAATCAGATCGGCAATGCCAATTAAGCTGACAAACCAATCGTCGCCAAATACCGGGCGGTCGCCTTTAAGCCAGTTGTTATTGTTGTATGGGTCCCAGAGGTTTTCGGGGTAACCCAGCGCACTGACAATACGCCAACGATCAGGCACCAGAATGCCTTCTGGTAGGGCTTCTAAGATGCGTGAGTCGTCTTCAACGACTTGCGTAGCGGCTGTGCCGCATTCAGTTTGTTCTTCTTGTGGTTCTTCCCAGCGCAGTACACGCATGCCGGGGCGCATTAGACTGCTGGTCTGGCGCTCAATTTGCTGGCGAGTTTCTACGTCGTCGGCACATTTGTTTGCGGTGGCTGCGTGGTCGTCGGCAAACGCAAGCTGACTACTGGCGAGTAGGGCAGCAATGCTGAGGAATTTATTTGCCATTACAAACATCCTCCTCAGTGCTATCCAAAAATGGGGATTGCGGACAGTTGATGTAACGTAGGCGGACACCGTTTGGTACTAACTGGTCGGCACGTATATTGGCCGGCGCGTTGTTAATTGTGCCGAGGTTTTCGCCGGCGTTATGTACGCCGAGGAAAGAGATCATGTCATCTTGATCAACGCCATCGCCTGAAACGCCAATGCCACCGATAAGGTCATTGCCACGGTAAATAGGCACAGAGCCAGGGAAAATTTGCGTGCCATTGGCTAGGCGCAAGACGGTAGCGCCCGGTGGGGTGAAGCCCGCACTAATGCCCGCATGGCCTGCGCAGCCGACATCAACGTCGGTGCCTGCAAGTCCGGCCACATGGGCTACGTGGCGAATAATGGCGTTGTAGCTAATATCTAATTGGAAGCCTGAGGAGAATACGCTCCAGTCGCTAAAGGCTTTGCTCAGTGGGCCGTTAGGGTTGCCGTTAATGCCGTCCGGATAGAAGGGGCGAGAGAGGTTGCCGCCAGAGCGGTCAGCAAAGGCAAAGGCGCCGTTGGCGAGTGCTGCAGGGTCGCCTAAAAAGTCTCGTACGGCCGTGGTGTAGTCGTCTAAATCAATCAGGCTGCCGTGCGGTGCCGATACGTCGGTATCAAGATACTCGGCATCTGGCAGGGTGCTGATCAGCGCGGCTGCGGTTGAGGTGGAGAAGAACGTTGCCGTACGGGCTTTTTGGATAGATACATCTAAGCCAAATACCGGTGCATCGCGGCCCCGAACAATACCGAGAATGGCTCCTGTGTTATCGACGACCGAAATAGATACACGAGCGGGAGTGCCGAGTGGACGGCGAATTTGGCCGCGAGCGCGATTGGAGATAATAAGTGCTTGCTTAAGTACTTCGCTCACTTCTGCCACGGTGAGGCCGGCAGCGCCGTTTTCGCCGGTAGCGCCTGCTGCAGGCGTAAAGCGGTTACTGTCGGTGCCATCAACCAAGATAAAGCTGTCTTGGGTGACAAAATCAGCGCCATCGACGGGAAAGTCAGCTGCAGTCGCTAAACGTACGCCGGAGTCTGGCGTGCTGAATGCGGTGCCCGCTAGCACGGTGCCTGCGTAATAACTGGTAACGGCCACTTGTGCGCCGCCGGTTGGCGCTGCAGGCGCGGCACTTGGGTTGCTGCTAAAACTGCTGGCGGTGGCGTCGGTAAACCTGAGCACTTTGCCGTCGGCGGTAATACGGTCGGCGCGACGGTTGGTTGGCGCTTCAAAGCCGGTTGAGCCTGCTAGAGCGATGATTTCGTCTAAGTCTGAGTCGGTATCAAGCAAGTTCTTATCGATACCGTAGATCCCGTCTGCAATAACACCAATGCCACCAACCGGTACGCCGTCTTTGTACAGCGGAATACCGCCCGGGTCAGCTGACAAACCTAATG
Organism: Gammaproteobacteria bacterium; assembly: GCA_028817755.1. GTDB lineage: Bacteria > Pseudomonadota > Gammaproteobacteria > JAPPPA01 > JAPPPA01 > JAPPPA01. Next base: position 12,643 of record JAPPPA010000292.1, read on the forward strand.
GTGAGCGTTTTGGACCAACGTTATCAGCATCGGTAAAGCGCTTATTGAAATCAGAACAAGGCAGTTGCGAGAACTGCACGCCAAATAGCGGCCCGCCGGGTTGGCGTAATTCGCCCGGGTTAAAGTGTTCTTGCACAATTTGGTTGGCAGTACGCGTGGTAAAAGCGTTGCCTTCGGTGCTTAAGAAGCTGGCGGTAACGGCCTTGGCAATCGCCGCCATGGTGTCTGGGATGACTTCAATACCTTCTAGACCACGGTTGCGAATAACAGGTTCGTTATTTGGAAGGGTGGTGCTGGTGGTGGTTGAGGTATCTGCGCCGGTCATGCGGTACACGCTGAGTACATTACCCACGCGATCCGTCACGGCGATAGTGCCACTGGCGCCTCTGGCTTTGGCTTCTTCTACGGCGCGAGAGGTAATGAGGTTAACGTCTGCGACGGTTAACAAGCTGGCCGCAGTGGCGCAGCTACCGCTGCAGCCGCTTTGGTCGCCACCGCCGCCGCTGGTGCAAGCTGCCACAGTGGCTGATAGCAAACCGGTAAGGAGTACTTTCCGCCACGCCATTAGGGTGCTCCTTGCTCAGCGTTTTCTTGCGGGCTTAACCAGCCGGGGGGGTGAAGGGGCTAGCGCTGGCAGTCGATCC
>JAPPPA010000121.1 GCA_028817755.1 Gammaproteobacteria bacterium
GCTCCATTTGCAGCAGTTTTTCTTTTTCAGATTCCAGCATTTTACTGACGGGAATACCGGTCCAACGCGCTACAACTTCGGCGATTTCTTCGTCGGTGACTTTATTTCTTAATAACTGCGTTTCCGCGCCTTCGTTTTCGGCCGCCGCTTTAAGCTTTTCTTCTAATTCAGGAATACGGCCATATTGCAGCTCGGACATTTTCGCTAAGTCGCCATCACGGCTTGCCGCTTCTAGCTCCATGCGACATTTATCTAGCTCTTCTTTTACGTGCGCACTGCCTTCTAACGTGGCCTTTTCGGCTTTCCAGATTTCTTCTAAATCAGCGTATTGTTTTTCAATCTCACCAATTTGGGTTTCCAAATCTTTTAGGCGTTTTTTCGAAGCGTCGTCTTTTTCTTTCTTCAGCGCTTCACGCTCAATCTTGAGTTGAATCAAACGGCGATCAAGCCGATCCATTTCTTCCGGTTTTGAATCAATTTCCATACGAATGCGGCTAGCGGCCTCATCGATCAAATCGATGGCTTTGTCCGGCAGCTGGCGATCCGTGATATAGCGTTGCGACAAGGTAGCTGCCGCAACAATGGCCGGATCGGTCACGTCTACGCCGTGGTGTACTTCGTACTTTTCTTTTAGGCCACGAAGAATGGCAATGGTGTCTTCTACGGTGGGTTCGTCTACCAGCACCTTTTGGAAACGGCGCTCTAAAGCCGCGTCTTTTTCAATGTATTGGCGATATTCATCTAAGGTAGTCGCGCCGACGCAATGTAGCTCACCACGCGCTAGAGCCGGTTTGAGCATATTGCCGGCATCCATCGCGCCATCGGCTTTACCAGCGCCAACCATAGTGTGAATTTCATCAATAAACAGAATGATTTGGCCTTCTTGTTTTGCCAATTCATTCAGCACAGCTTTTAGGCGTTCTTCAAATTCGCCACGGTATTTTGCACCGGCTAGAAGCGCGCCCAAATCTAACGATAGAACCTGCTTGTTTTTAAGGCCTTCTGGCACTTCGCCATTCACAATGCGTTGGGCTAAGCCTTCTACGATCGCGGTTTTCCCCACGCCCGGCTCGCCGATTAATACCGGATTATTTTTGGTGCGGCGCTGCAGTACCTGGATAGCACGGCGGATTTCTTCATCACGACCGATCACCGGATCTAGCTTGCCGCTGACGGCACGCTCGGTAAGGTTAATGGTGTATTTGTCTAAGGCTTGGCGGGTTTCTTCCGCATTTGGGTTATTCACGCTTTCCCCTTGGCGTAATTCGCTAATGGCCGTTTCTAGGGCCTTCTTGTCTAGTTCGGCTTTGTTTAACAAAGCCTTCATGGCGCTATCTTCGAAACAGGCCAGTACAAACAATTCGGTTGAGATGTAGCTGTCGCCGCGTTGCTGCGCGAGCTGATCGGTGACGTTCAGCAATTTGGCTAAGGTTTGCGACACATGTATTTCACCCGCGGCGCCTTGCACCGTCGGCAAACGCTCAACCGCGTCAGCCAACTCCGCGGCTAGGCGCGAGGCATTACCGCCCGCTTGCTCAATCACTGGGCGAATAGCGCTATCAGAGCCCAGCATGCTGAGTAGCAAATGCTGCGGCTCAATCATTTGTTGTTGCTTGCCTAGCGCTAAAGACTGCGCGCTCTGCAACGCTTGCTGAAATTTGGTCGTTAACTTGTCCATTCGCATGAGGTATTACCTATGTGATAGTCAGTATTGATATAAAAAATGGCGGCAAGCGCAGCATTTTCAAGGCCTTACTGGTACCCTTAACTGATCTGGGGATGTGAATAAAAACAGCAAATATCACAGCGATGGCCAGCAGCATTAGCAAATACCGCCCAATGTGGAACCGCAGACGCGCGAAAGTCTGGGGCAGCATTATGGTGCTGGGCTCCCTCATGTTAAGCACATGCGACACAGCTCCGCCCTTGCTGCAGCAAGTTCAAGAACGCGGCAAGCTAATTGTTGTTACCCGTAATAGCCCCACTGTTTACTTTGAAGACAGCAACGGCCCTGCCGGTTATGAATACGAGCTATTCAAGGGTTTTGCCGACCACCTTGGCGTAGACCTCGAGTTGCGACTGCCGAAGCTGTTCAGCCACATTCTTCCAGCCGTGCAAACGCAAGAAGCACATATGGCCGCAGCGGGGCTTTCGGTCACACTAGAACGCCAGCAATTAGTACGTTTCGGCCCACCCATCCAAGAAATTACCGCCACCGTGGTTTACCAGCGCGGGCAACGCAAACCCCGCAAAGTGCAAGACCTGGTCGGCAGCGAGTTGGAAGTGGTTGGCGATAGCAGCCATTCAGAACGCTTGCGCCAGCTGCAACAAGTCACCCCCGGCCTAAACTGGGTAGAAAACCACGAAGACGATGCTAACGAGCTGACCTATCGGGTAGCCAATGGCGAGCTGCAATATTCCGTTGCTGATTCAAACCTCATTGCGATTAACTTGCGTTACTACCCACTGCTCGGCACAGCCTTTCCAATCTCGCCGCCAGAAAAAATCGCTTGGGCGTTTCATAAATCCGCTGACCTAAGCTTGGTTAATGAAGCCGAAGCTTATTTCGCCAAGCTCAAGCAGTCGGGCGAGCTAACCCGCTTACAAGAACAGTACTACGGCCATGTGAAGCGTTTGGATAACCCTGGCGCCGCCCGCTTTGCCAAACAAATCTCAAAGAATTTAGGCAAGTACGAAGCGCTCTTTAAGAAGGCCGCAAAACAAAGCAATTTTGATTGGCGTTTGCTTGCTGCGGTCGGCTATCAAGAATCTCATTGGAACCCGAAAGCGAAGTCACCCACCGGAGTGCGCGGCATCATGATGCTCACGCGTATTACGGCAAAAGAACTTGGCGTGAAAAACCGCCTCGATCCAGAGCAAAGCATTATGGGTGGTGCACGCTATCTGCGGAACTTGTACGACCGCATCCCTCGTGATGTCACCGAGCCAGATCGTACCTGGATGATGCTAGCGGCTTATAACGTTGGCATGGGACACCTATACGACGCACGCACCTTTACCAAAGAACAAGGCGATAACCGTTCCTTGTGGGTAGACGTACGCGAGCGCTTGCCATTACTGAATCAGAAGAAATGGTATTCACAAGCTAAACGTGGCTTTGCGCGAGGACGAGAAGCCGTTGAATACGTAGAGAATATTCGCTCTTACTACGACGTATTGGTCTGGCATACGAGCCGCCTAGAAGACGAACCCAACAAAGAAGAAGATGACGAGATCTTCGATGATGAATATGAAGACGAGGATCCGATTCCGGATACCACGCCTTCGACGCTCTAATTAAGGAAGCTCTGATCGGAAAATACAACTGAGCTGTTTTTGCCATTTTACAGGGCAAGGCAGCGCGAGCGCAGCATAGTTATTCTATGTAAGCGAGTGCTAACGCCGCCATGTGAAATGACAAAAGCAGCCCAAAGGGTTGGGCAGCAAGGCTTCCAGCTCTTTGTTGCGCCTCAATCTGAAAGCCTTGCTGCACAACTCAATTGCATTTCCCGATCAGAGCTTCCTTAAGCCTTAGCTTGGCGACGGGCTTTAAAGAATGCCCGAATCAAATCCACGCTTTCTTGCTCGCAGACACCATTGTCCACTTCACAGCGGTGATTCAGCGCCTCATGCTGCAACACGTTCATCACGCTGCCTGCAGCACCTGTACGCGGCTCTGGCGCGGCGTAAACCACGCGCTCCACTCTGGCATGCACCAATGCGCCTGCACACATAGGGCAAGGCTCTAAAGTGACATACAAGGTAGTACCGGGCAGGCGGTAGTTTTGTAGCTTTTGGGCTGCGTCGCGCAGCACAACCATTTCCGCATGGGCCGACGGGTCGTGACTAGAAATAGGCTGATTAAACCCTTCTGCCAGCAGCTCGCCATCTTTGACTAATACTGCGCCAACCGGAACCTCACCCGCAGCTTCCGCTTCACGCGCTAGTTCTAGCGCGCGTTGCATCCAGTGCTGATCTTGCTCTAGCTGGTCGGCAGCTGACATTACTCCCACTCAATCGTGGCAGGTGGTTTACCTGAGATGTCGTAAGTCACGCGGCTAATGCCATCAATCTCGTTGATGATGCGGCGGCTAACGTGATCTAGGAATTCGTATGGCAAATGCGCCCAGCGAGCCGTCATAAAGTCGATAGTTTCAACCGCACGTAGTGCGATTACCCAATCGTATTTACGACCGTCGCCCATTACACCTACCGACTTAACGGGCAGGAATACTGCAAAGGCTTGGCTGGTTTTATCGTAAAGATCGTGCGCGCGAAGTTCGCTGATAAAGATGTTATCAGCGCGCTGCAGCAATGGCACGTACTCAGGCACAACTTCACCCAAAATACGCACGCCCAAACCCGGACCAGGGAATGGATGGCGATATACCATGAATGGAGGCAGACCGAGTTCAACACCAATCTTGCGTACTTCGTCTTTGAACAATTCGCGTAATGGCTCAACCAAGCCGAGCTTCATGTCTTCTGGCAAACCACCCACGTTGTGGTGCGACTTAATGACATGAGCTTTGCCGGTTTTGCTGCCTGCCGATTCAATCACGTCAGGGTAAATGGTGCCTTGGGCTAGCCATTTCACGTTGCTGAGTTTGCTGGCTTCTTCGTCAAAGATCTCAACGAACAAGCGACCGATAATTTTGCGTTTTGCTTCTGGGTCTTCAACGCCTTTTAGCGCGTCGTAATAGCGTTGCGCGGCATTCACACGAACTACTTTCACGCCCATGTTTTCTGCAAACATGGCCATTACTTGGTCGCCTTCGTCGAGGCGAAGCAAGCCAGTATCTACAAACACGCAAGTCAGCTTGTCGCCAATTGCTTTATGCAACAGCGCAGCTACTACCGATGAGTCCACACCACCTGAAAGGCCGAGCACGACTTCATCGCTACCAACTTTCTCGCGTACATTAGCAATAGCATCATCAATGATGTTGCCGCTATTCCATAAGGCCTCGGCGCCCACGATTTCAGTGACAAAGCGTTCCAGCATACGGCCGCCTTGTTTGGTATGAGTCACTTCAGGGTGGAATTGCACGCCGTAGAATTTACGCGACTCGTCTGCCATGCCAGCAAACGGGGCACTGTCGGTGCTTGCGATACATTTAAAGCCTTCAGGCAGCGCCGTCACTTTGTCACCGTGGCTCATCCACACGTCTAACAATCCATGACCTTCAGCATTCACGCTGTCTTCAATATCGCGTAACAACTCAGAATGGCCGCGGGCACGTACTTCGGCATAACCGAATTCACGATGATCAGATGGCGAAACCTCACCACCTAACTGCGCCGCCATGGTTTGCATACCGTAGCAAATACCCAATACCGGCACGCCCAGCTCAAATACATTTTGCGGTGCTACTGGCGCTTCCGAACCATCGGTAACCGACTCTGGACCGCCTGACAAAATAATGCCTTTAGGGCCATAAGCAGCCACATCGGCAGCATCAACATCCCAAGGATAAATTTCACAATAAACACCAATTTCACGTACGCGACGCGCAATCAACTGAGTGTACTGAGAGCCAAAATCCAGAATCAGAATTTTGTCGTTATGGATATTCATAATTTCAACGATTTAAAAATGGTTGCAGCACTGACGATTTGGCTGGGTTTCGCTAGCAAGGCGCGGAGGTGTCGAGCGCGCGGAGTGTACATTTGAGTACATGAGCACGCGAGATCGCCTTCGCAACGCCGCTAGCGAGATTCAGCCGAAGCGTCAGACGCGGTAGTTTGGTGCTTCTTTGGTAATCTGCACGTCGTGTACATGCGATTCACCAATGCCCGCATTAGTAATACGTACAAACTCAGGTTTGGTACGCATTTCTTCAATGCTGGCTGAACCGGTATAGCCCATAGATGAACGCAAACCACCAAGTAGTTGGTGAATAATCGCACCAACAGGACCTTTGTAAGGCACACGGCCCTCAATGCCTTCTGGCACCAACTTGTCCGCTTCGTTGCTTTCTTGGAAGTAACGGTCTGAAGAGCCTTCTTGCTGCGACATCGCACCCAAAGAACCCATGCCACGGTAGCTCTTATAGCTACGGCCTTGGAATAGTTCTACTTCACCCGGCGCTTCTTCAGTACCAGCAAGCAAGCTACCCATCATTACGGTACTTGCACCGGCAGCGATCGCTTTCGCAATGTCACCAGAGAAGCGAATACCACCATCAGCAATCACCGGCACACCGGTGCCTTCTAATGCGGCAGACACATTCGCAACCGCGGTTAATTGCGGCACGCCCACACCCGCAACGATACGGGTAGTACAAATTGAGCCGGGACCAATACCTACTTTTACAGCGTCTGCGCCAGCGTCTACTAGCGCTTTACCAGCATCTGCTGTGGCGATATTGCCGCCAATAATTTCCAGCTGAGGGAATTGCTTTTTGGCCCATGCCACAGACTCAATCACGCCTTGCGAGTGTCCATGTGCGGTATCAATCACGACAAAGTCAGCGCCAGCAGCGGCTAGCTCTTCAATACGAGCCATACCTTTATCACCAGTGCCGGCGGCGGCACCTGCAATCAAACGGCCTTGATCGTCTTTACAAGCATTCGGGAAGTCATGAGCTTTCTGAATATCTTTAACGGTAATCATGCCGCGGAGGCGGAAGTTATCGTCAACCACCAGCACTTTCTCAATGCGGTGTTTGTGCAGCAGGCTTTGAACCTCTTCACGAGGCGCGCCTTCTTTCACCGTCACCAAACGCTCTTTTGGCGTCATGATGCTGCTCACTGGCGCATCAAAATTGGTTTCAAAGCGAACATCACGGCTGGTCACAATGCCGACCAAATCTTCGCCGTCCACTACTGGCACACCCGAGATTTTCTCGCGACGTGTCAGCGCCACCAACTCAGCAATGCTGATATTAGGGGTGACGGTAATCGGGTCTTTAATAACACCGCTTTCGTATTTCTTAACCTGACGAACTTGAACCGCTTGCTGTGATTCAGTCATGTTCTTGTGCAGGATGCCAACACCGCCTTCTTGGGCGAGAGCAATCGCTAAACGCGCTTCTGTCACCGTATCCATCGCCGCTGAAACTAGAGGAATATTCAGTGCGATATTACGGGTAAGGCGCGTTTTCAGACTTACATCGCGGGGCAGAACGGTAGAATGTCCCGGCAACAACAAAACGTCGTCAAATGTGAGTGCTTCTTCAATTAATCGCATAGTGGTAACCGCAAAGCGCCTTTTCTATTGAATCCAGTTGATGGCGAAGCTTCGCCAACAAAATGGAAAGGATTAGGTAAACCGCGCATTATAGGCGATTAGGCCACTTTGCTGTTGCCAAATAATGACAACAACACGCTATTTTTGGCATTCATTGCGGCGCTACATATAAAAATTTACTAATACAAAACATGGACTTAACGAAACCCGACCCAAACAGCCCTGCCGCCAAACGCGCACAACGCAGTGCGGGTACCGTTATTTCGTCCAATCAAAGCAACCCTAACGCGGCAACATCGCCAGCCAATAACAACAGAAACGTATTAAGCGTTTCGCAGCTGAATCGCGAAGCCCGCTTACTCCTAGAAAACGGCTTACCTAATATCTGCGTAGAAGGTGAGATTTCTAACCTCGCTCGCCCTGCCTCTGGCCACTGGTACTTCACGCTTAAAGACAGCAATGCTCAAATACGCTGCGCCATGTTCCGCCAGCGCAACCGCCTTGTACGGCCTGCACCCCAGGAAGGCGACAAAGTACAACTACACGGCAAACTCACCCTGTACGAGGCCCGTGGTGACTACCAACTGGTAGTCGACAGCATGCAAGCAGCCGGTGAAGGCGCCTTGCGCCAAGCCTTTGAAGCCCTACGCCTGAAACTGGAACAGGAAGGCTTATTCGCCGACGAACGCAAACAAGCCCTACCTGAATGGCCTAGCACCATTGGTGTGATTACTTCTCCTAGCGGCGCCGCCGTACGAGATATTATCGATGTTTGCGGCAGACGCTATCGCGCAGCCAACATCATTCTGTACCCAACCAGCGTGCAGGGCGAAACCGCACCAGCCGAAATAAGGCAGGCGCTGCAGCAAGCTATTCAACGAGCCGAGGCCGACGTACTGATTATTGGCCGTGGCGGTGGTTCTTTAGAAGATTTATGGGCCTTTAACGACGAAGCATTAACTCGCGACGTTGCCGCCTGCCCTATTCCTATTGTGAGCGCCGTAGGCCACGAAACAGACTTCTCGCTTTGCGATTTCGCAGCCGATATGCGTGCCCCCACACCCTCGGCGGCAGCTGAATTAGTCACGCCTTTAGCCGAGGACTGGTTAGCATGGCTAAACACCGTTAGCGGCCAGCTTGTACGCCAACTTGGCCGACGCTTACAAGCCGCACAGCAAACGCTAGATCACACACAGCATCGTTTACAGCAACAGCATCCACTGAAGCGCTTAGAACCATACCAGCAGCGCCTGAAGCAGCTAGAGCTGCGCCAACACAATGCAATTAAGCAGCTACAATGGCTGCGTAACAGCCAAGTTCAGAAATTGAATCAGCGGTTGCAGGCTCAGTCGCCTAGGCAAGCGTTAAACAACGTTGCCAAACAACTCGCCAAACAACAGCAAAGGCTACAGCTGGTCGGACAAGCATTAGGCAAACAAGAAGCCCTACGCTTAGCGCAACTTTCAGCCAAGCTCGACGTAGTGAGCCCGCTCGCCACACTCATGCGCGGCTACGCCATCGCAACCGATCAAACCGGCAAAGCAATTACCGATGCGGCACAAGCTAACACTGGCGATACGATTAACGTAAAACTCGCTAATGGCGATTTGGACTGCACCGTTAATCACAGCAACCCCGAGTCATAACGCCTCGTGCCAGCGCCAAGCACCGCTGTAGACCTCACCGCACGCATTGTCCGTGATATCGAATGGGTGGTTGGCTCGCAGCCATTGCTATTACCTCCGGGGGACGAGCGTTTTCCGTCAGCCGAATGGTTTACCCAGCAGCTTGCAGAGCTTGAGCCCCAATTGCAGGCGCTCAAAGCCGATCCCGCAGCCTGCGAGACGCTTGAATCCAGCATTACGCCTCTGCGACTAGGCGGTTATTTCGAGCAGCTGATTCTTTGGTGGTTAGATAACAGTGAGAACTACGAAGTACTCGCCCACAACCTTCAAGTAAATAGCCAAGGTCGCACACTCGGTGCCTTTGATTTGATTGTTAAGAACCACTTGGAAAACACAACCGAACACTGGGAACTCGCCTGCAAATTCTATTTACAGGATGGCGACAGCAGCAAAATCGAAAGCTGGTTTGGGCCTGCACGCAAAGACAAATTGGTCGAGAAATACCAACATTTACTCAACCATCAAATAGCCCTGAGCCAACACCCAGACGGCTTCAAAAAACTTGCTGAACAAGGTTGGGAAGTAGACCGGCACCGCATCATCGTTAAAGGGCGTTTGTTTGGTGACTTTGCTAGGTTGCCGGATGAGGTCAACCCAGATTGCTTAAAAGGCTGGCTAAGCACAGCAAACCAATACCAAAGCCGTGAGAATGACTTACCGCTACAGCGACAACATTGGATGAGCCCAATTATTGCAGGCGATATTGCAGCACCGAATGCCGATACCGCGCACCGGCACGGCTGCTTATGTTTAGTCCAAATAGAAGGCGAAAGAGAAATAAGCCGCGGCTTTGTTGTGCCCGATGACTGGACACAACAGTCAAAATCAAACTAGTTATTTGTGCTTATTCTGGCGCGCTTTCTTACGTGAAAAACGGCGCTGGCGGTGCGCACGCTTAGCTTGGCGCTCACTGATTGCGCCAGTCGTACGCTTGCCCTCATAAGGGTTTTCACCATCACGAAACTCTAAGGCAACAGGCGTGCCCCAAAGATTGAAGGTTTCACGGTAATAGTTCTGCAAATAGCGCTTATAGCTATTCGGCAATTTATCGGTACGGCTGCCGTGAATCACAATCCGTGGTGGATTACTGCCACCTTGGTGCGCATAGCGCAGCTTCACGCGACGACCACCCACCATTGGCGGCGGATGCGTTGCCGTCGCAATTTCTAAGTGCTTGGTTAAATCCGGTGTACGGATCTTAGTTAGCGCAGCCTTATAAGCTTCTTTAACAGAACCATAAAGGTCACCTACTGCGGTGCCGTGCAAGGCAGAAATGAAGTGCAGTTTGGCGAAAGTCGCAAACGGCAATTTGATTTCTAGCTGATGCTTAATCCAATCGCGTTCGTCTTGCTGTAGGCCATCCCATTTATTCACGGCCACAACCAGCGCGCGGCCACGTTCCACCACCAAACCCATTAGGCGAGCATCTTGCTCGGCAATCTCGGTGTGCGCGTCCAACACCGCAATCACTACATTAGCCTCATCAACAGCTTGTAGCGCTTTGGTTACGCTGTATTTCTCAATGTCGAGATCAATACGCGTACGTCGACGTACACCCGCCGTATCAATCAGCGTGTAGTTTTGACCATCGCGCTCGAATGGCACGTAAATGCTGTCTCGCGTAGTACCGGCAATTTCAGACGCCACCACCCGCTCTTCACCCAACATGCGGTTAATCAATGTTGATTTACCTGCATTCGGGCGACCAATCACGGCAACCTTAATGCCGCGATCGGTTTCTTCTTCCGTTTCAGCTTCTTCTTCCGCTTGTGGCAGATCAGCTAAAACATCATTAATAAAATTTTGTACGCCTTCACCATGCGCAGCAGATACAGCACGCGGTTCGCCCAAACCTAATGCGTGGAACTCAGCACCTGCAACGGCTTTATTCAAGCCTTCGGTTTTGTTCACCACCAAGTAGACTTTCTTGCGCAAGCGGCGCATATCGTCTGCCATGGTTTCATCGTAGGTGCGCACACCATCAACGCCATCCACCATAAACAATACGGCGTCGGCTTCTTCGATAGCTTTGTCTACTTGCTCACGAATTTGGTCATCAATAATGTCCGACTCGCCGGTAATACCGCCGGTATCAACAACAATGTAAGGACGATCACCGCGCTGACCAAAACCATATTGGCGGTCACGCGTAAGACCCGGATAGTCCGCAACTAATGCGTCACGACTACGGGTGAGGTAATTGAATAACGTTGATTTGCCAACATTTGGGCGACCAACTAAGGCGAGGACTGGAAGCATTATTGCCTTATTCCACCTCTAGCAACTGCCACATCGACAGTAGGCCACCGCGAGAAAGCGTTAAGATTTGGTCTTCTTCCACCGCCGGTGCAGTGGCGTATTCGCCAGTAATGCTCTTCGCGAAATCTAGATCACCCGTGGCGCGCTCGTAAAAATAAAGACGACCAAGATTGTCTAACACCAACGGCGCACCCATCGCAGATGTCGTCGCTACAACACGACGATCACCTTCGTCTTCTTCTGCCACAAGATCATCGCGCTTCCAAAGAATACGGCCACTGCGTGAATCCAGTGCGTGCAGCGCATTGTCTGTGTCAGTTACATAAACACGACGTAGATCAGCGGCAACACCGGTCACACTGGCAATATCTGCTTGCCACAACGCACGGCCACGCTTTAGCGACCACGCCCCCAGCTTGCCGCCCCAAGAAGAAGCAAAAACATCTCCACGGTAATGGGCGATAGCACCATCAATATCCGCCAAGCGCTCTAACTCATTACGACCAGTTGGCGAGACTAATTCATCAGCCCAAACGCCGGTGCCATCAAGCAATTTATTCACCGTCATACGGCCATTGTCATGACCGCTCACCACTAAACCATCAACCGCTAGCGGTGTTGATAAACCACGTAATGTTAAACGCGGTACTTTTTGTTCTTGCACCCAGATGGTCTCACCGTCGCGAGCACGCAGACCGGTTAAGTTGCCAGCACTGGTGTAAGCCACAACCACTTCGCCTACCTGCGCACGACCCACGGCCGCCAAGGCTAATACTTCACCGCCAATAGCGGCACGCCACTGTTCTGAACCGTCGACACGAGACAACGCAATCGCTTCGCCTTCATCGGTACCAACAATCACAAATTCACTTGAGAAGCTCACACCCGAAGCAAGGTCACGCACTTTGCGCTTCCATAGGCGTTCACCACTGTTGCGATCAAAGCAATAAACCGCACCACGACCAGCCGCACAGGCTTGTTCGCCATCAATAGCTGGGCGGAAATGCATTAAGAACTGACCGTCGCCATCAATCTGGGCAGTCCAAAGCGACTTCAACTGGTGGTCGCCATTGCCTTTAACAAGGTACGGCTTAGAGAACAATGTTGGGTATTCAACAGCGCCCGACTCTTTCTCAGGTTCTGGCTCAGGCTCAGCAACAACCTCGGCAGCTTCAACCTCAGCACTTTCACTTTCTGGAATACCCAGTTCTTCAGCCGTTGCCACTGGGGCCGTGTCGGCACCACCTCGGCTAGCGCAGGCTGACAGTAGCAAAAGCACGCAGAATGCAGAGAATAGCTGTACAAAAGTTTTTTTAGCGCTGGCAAACATGCCTTGCTCCAATCAGGTTTATTGCAGCTTCTGCTGCAAGTTAAGAATTTAGTCGTCGTCCCAAATATCTTCTAACGGCTGCGCAGATTCGCTGCGCTGACCATTCCAAGGGTCTGGATTCTCTTCGGTTGGTAGCGGAATACCAAAACCAGATTCATTGGTTTCATCTTCTTCGTCTAGCACAACCCGATAAAGTTCTGGCGCTACCGCATCACGCCCCTCGGCTTTAGCGTTGGCTTTAGACCGAGCATCCCCGGGAAAACGAATCGGCATCCCGCAAACGCCATCTTCGTCTTCATCCTCGTCATCAAGAATGATGCACTCCTGTTTAACTGGAGGCTGCTTCGATGGCGGCTCTACTGACTTAGGGTCTTGTTCTGGGCTTGGTTCTACCGACTTCCGGCCCCATAGGGGAATACCAAACCCGCTTTCACCATCCTCGTCTTCCTCATCAAGAATGATGAGGCTGTCTTCAGCTGTAATAGCGAAACTGGGCAGACCCAATAGCGCCAATACTAGAAACAGCCGAAGCAACACAGTAAAGCCTATTTAGCTACTGCAAGATCATCCAATTTCATTTGCAACAACGCCTGGCTACCCAAATCAGGATCCCACTGTGCCAATGCAGCTTGGTATGCCGTACGCGCGTTTTCTGCATTTTCTAGCGATAACCAAGCGTCACCACGAAGCTCTTCGTATAAAGCAGCAAATTCACCACCAGTTTTGCCGTCGAGGGTGTCGATTGCAGCTTGTGCATTACCTTGGCTAAATATCTGCACAC
>JAPPPA010000283.1 GCA_028817755.1 Gammaproteobacteria bacterium
AATAAGCTTGTTTACGAGCATTAAACGCCTTAATTGATCTTGCCTTGCTCAAGCATTGCTGCGACTGATAGCAGATCAGCTTGAGTATCCACCCCGGGGCCTGTATCTGCGCAGGCATCTTCAACATGAATACGAATGCCTGCCGCCATAGCACGCAGCTGCTCTAGCGATTCGCTTTTTTCTATATCAGCCACCGGTAACTTTGTGATTTGCCTTAGTGCACCGGCTCTATAGGCGTAAATGCCGATATGCCGACGCGCTTGTTGCAGGTTTCCTGAACCAGAATCTCGGCACCAAGGAATAGGTGCGCGACTAAAGTAAAGCGCCATACCTTGGTTGTCTTTAACCACTTTGACCGCATTGGGGTCTGCCAACTCAGAAGGTTTTGATAAAGGGCTAGCCAATGTCGCAATACCGGCTTGTGGGTTGTTTGCTAAGTTAGTGGCAACTTGTTGAATCGCTCGTGGGTCAATCAGAGGTTCATCACCCTGCACATTCACGATAATTTGCTCATCTGACCAACCCATCACATTGGCTACCTCAGCCACGCGATCGCTACCTGACTCATGTTCTACCGCAGTCATAACGACCTCGTAGCCCCAGGACTTAACCGCATCACAAATACGTTGGTCGTCAGTCGCTACAACCAGCTGTGTCGCGTTTGCGTTTTGAGCCTGCTCGCACACCCTCAAAAGTAAGGGTTTGCCCGCAATATCGAGTAACGGTTTGCCTGGCAAACGCGAGGATTGCCAACGAGCTGGGATAACAATGCAGAAATCAGTCATGAATTAGCTACTTTGCGCTTTATAGGAATCAAGCGTCTTGCGGATAAGCGCTTCCGCAAAACCTTCATTTAAGGTTGCTGTAACCGGGATATACCAACAGTTGTGATGTTGCTTTGCCTTGGCAATCGGGGCCAATTTAACGGCATCTTTTTCCGTCATCACAATGGTTTTTTCTAAGCCGGGTAAATCACGATCGGTGAATACATGGTGATCTTGGAAGTACAGCGGTTCAACATTCATCCCTAGCTTAGCTAAACCGTCATAGAAGACTTGGGGGTTACCAATACCCGCGATCGCAATTACGGATTGATCTTTGAAACTACCGAGGCTTAGTCGCTCCCCTGTGACTACGTTGACTAGCTCGCCCGGAGCCAATGTCATTGGCGTTGATAACGCTAGCTCGTGCGAGAACTGCTCATGCTGCCCGCCTCTTTGGTTGATAACAACTGCGTCAGCTTTGTTTAGCCTTTGCTGTGGTTCTCGCAGTGGCCCGGAAGGCAACTGCCAACCATTGCCAAAACCGCGCTGACTATCAACCACTACCACTTCTGCGTCTCTAGCAAGTGCATAGTGTTGCAAACCGTCATCGGCAATTAATAGATCCAGTTGCTGTTCTGCCAATAGTGCTTTAGCGGCGTCACTGCGTTTGCTCGCTACTGCCGCTGGCGCAGAGGTGCGCTGAAAAATGAGCAAGGGTTCGTCGCCAACCACCGTGGCACTGTCGTCAGCTTTAAGAACGCGGGTTAACTCATTGTCGCGCCCGTATCCCCGCGAAACCACACCGACACGTAAGCCCATTGTTTGGGCTTCCTCAACTAGAGCGATGGTAAGCGGTGTTTTGCCCGTACCGCCGATACTGATATTGCCAACAACCAAAACTGGCACTGGGGCTTTCCAAGCGGAAAACAGCTTTGTTGCGTAAGCCCAACGCCGAAAAGCAGTAACGGCCACATAAAGCGGTTGTAGCAACAACATTGGCCAGAAAGGCCTGCTGCCATACCAGCTGCGCTCTATCCAGGCAGTTAGTTTAGCTTGCATATACCTTAGTTAGACTGCTCAGAGAATTGCAGCCGATGTAGGTGTGCGTAATGGCCATCGTGTTCTAGTAATTCGGCATGTGAACCGGCCTCAAGAATTTCGCCCTTCTCCATCACTACAATAATGTCTGCGTTTTCAATGGTAGATAAGCGGTGAGCTACAACCAGCGTTGTTCGGTTGCTCATTAAATTATCTAAAGCATCCTGAATTTTGCGTTCGGTTTCGGTATCAAGTGCTGAGGTGGCTTCATCCAAAATTAGGATCGGCGCATCTTTCAACAATGCTCGGGCGATGGCTAAACGTTGGCGCTGGCCGCCAGATAACATCACGCCGTTTTCGCCAACGTCGGTATTTAACCCTTGCGGCAAGTCTTTAATAAAGTCCCAACAGTTGGAAGCTTTAGCCGCAGCAACGACTTTCTCATCGCTAATCTCATCAGCTTGTCCGTAGGCAATGTTATTTCTAATAGTCTCGTTAAAGAGCGTAACGTGTTGCCCTACCACAGCTAGCTGATTACGTAAGTTACCGAGCTTAATATCGCGGATATCATTGCCGTCTAAGGTAATGCGGCCTGAATCAATGTCATAGAACCTTGGGAGCATGCTGACCAGTGTGGTTTTGCCACTGCCTGTTTGCCCCACAAAAGCTACGGTTTGACCTGCTTTAATTTCCATGTTGATACTTGATAAGGCTTTTCTTTCCGCATTTGGGTACGCGAAAGTGACATTCTCGAACTTAACCTGCCCCTTTGCTCTATCTAGTTCGATGTTGCCTAAGTCCTGCTCTGGACTAAGCTCTAATGTCTTAAATACGCTACCGGCAGCTGCGATACCGCGTTGCAGCTCTACATTGACGTTGGTTAAGTGCTTAATTGGCGTCAGTAGGCTCGCCGCGGCCCCCAGAAAGCCAGTAAATGTTCCCGCGGTCATTTGTCCAGCAGCTTCTGGCGCCATCGCAAAGGAAATGACCATGGCGATACTAAGGGAAGCTATAAATTGGACAATGGGCCCATTTAGCCCCTGCACCAAGGCTACTTTCATATTGAGAATCAGGGCACGGGCAGTAACAAGCCTGAACGACTTATTTGCGATTTCTTGCCCACCAAATGCTTTGATCTCGCGTTGAGCATCTATAGATTAAGCAGCAACAGACGTCACATCGCCTACAGC